>NZ_JARAVM010000101.1:0-642 GCF_033792735.1 Streptomyces sp. PA03-3a | reverse complement strand
ACGGCACCACGGTGCTGATGTCCTCGCACATGCTCAGCGAGTTGGAGAGCGTGTGCGACTTCCTGCTGGTCATCTCCACCGGTGGCCTGCGCATGGCCGGGGACGTGGACGAGATCCGCAGCGCCCATGTGCTGCTGCAGGGCGTGACCGGCGGTGAGGGCGCGGGGGTGCCCGCGGAGCTGGCCCGGCACACCGTCGTGGAATACCGCACCAGTGGGCGCCAGGCCACCGCCCTGATCCGGCCGGACGGTCCGGTGAGCGGTCAGTGGCAGTCCCACACCCCGCAGTTGGAGGAATTGTTGCTCGCCTACCTGCGCTCGCCCGAGGCGCCGCCGCTGATCAGTCCCGTGGCGCGGATACCGGGCCGCTCGTCCGGCCCGCGGGGGGCGGCGGCATGAGCAACGCGACCACGACCCCGTCCGCAGCGCCCGCGCTCCCGGTCAGCGGGGGCGGCAGCCGCCGCCCCCGGCTGAGCGGCATGACCTGGCTCATCTGGCGCCAGCACCGCGCCGCCTTCTGGACCATGCTGGCCCTGACCGCCCTCGCCGTGGCGTGGATGCTCTACCAGCGCGCCGGCCTGCTCGACCACCTCACCGCAAAGGGCTGGCCGCACTCCTCCCCCGACACATGGATGGAGGACAT
>NZ_JARAVM010000100.1:0-643 GCF_033792735.1 Streptomyces sp. PA03-3a | reverse complement strand
TGACCGAAGAGGTCGTCGACGAGTTCCGTTCCCGGTTCGTGATCGAGCCGCTGGAGCCGGGCTTCGGATACACCCTCGGCAACTCGCTCCGCCGCACACTTCTGTCCTCGATTCCGGGTGCCGCTGTCACCTCGGTCCGGATCGACGGCGTCCTGCACGAGTTCACGACCGTGCCGGGTGTCAAGGAGGACGTCACCGACCTCATCCTGAACATCAAGTCCCTGGTCGTCTCCTCGGAGCACGACGAGCCGGTCGTGATGTACCTGCGCAAGCAGGGTCCGGGTGTGGTCACCGCCGCCGACATCGCGCCTCCGGCGGGTGTCGAGGTGCACAACCCCGATCTGGTGCTGGCCACTCTGAACGGCAAGGGCAAGCTGGAGATGGAGCTGACCGTCGAGCGCGGTCGCGGCTACGTCTCGGCCGTGCAGAACAAGCAGCAGGGCCAGGAGATCGGCCGTATTCCGGTCGACTCGATCTACAGCCCGGTGCTCAAGGTCAGCTACAAGGTCGAGGCGACCCGTGTCGAGCAGCGCACCGACTTCGACAAGCTGGTGGTCGATGTCGAGACCAAGCCCGCGATGCGTCCGCGTGACGCGGTGGCCTCGGCCGGCAAGACCCTGGTCGAGCTGTTCGGTCTCGCCCG
>NZ_JARAVM010000053.1:0-40249 GCF_033792735.1 Streptomyces sp. PA03-3a | reverse complement strand
GCAGATGTCGCAATCCACACCGAGCCAGAAGGCCCTCACCCATTTCAAGATCCCTCAGCCGAGAGATCCGTCACCAACCTCTGTGGACAGAACAGCTAGCCGTCCCGGAGCGACCGGACCGAGGCCCCGGCCGGCCGGGGCCTCGGCAGGACCGGCCGGGGGACTCCGCCACCCGGCGGAGGTCCGCCGCAGGGCGCGTACGGGGGCGTGGCTACCCTGGTGCCATGGAATACGTCTCCGCGCTCGTGCCCCCCACCGTGATGGCCATCGCGTTCACCTTCCTCATCCGGACGCTGATCAGGAGCCAGGGCGGGGTCAACAAGGCCAAGGAGGACGCGGTGGTCGACGCCGCGCTGTCCGGCGCGCAGCCCCCGGCCCAGCGGCCGGGCGGCACCGAGCACCGGGTATGACCTCGATATTTCCGGCATTTCAGGCATTGCACCCGTAAGCAACTAGTATTCGGGTGTGCCCCGTCCATTGGGAGACCTCGAAGACGCCGTGATGACCCGGGTATGGCGCTGGAACCACCCGGTGACGGTGCGCGAGGTGCTGGAGGATCTCCGCCGGGAGCGCTCGATCGCGTACACGACGGTCATGACCGTAATGGACAACCTTCATCAGAAGGGCTGGCTCCGGCGGGAAGCCGAAGGGCGCGCCTATCGCTATGAGGCCGTTTCCACTCGCGCCGCTTACTCGGCGGCGCTGATGCACGAGGCGTGGTCGGCGAGCGACAACCCCGCGGCGGCCCTTGTCGCCTTCTTCGGCATGATGTCTGCGGAACAGCGAGAAGCGCTCCGCGACGCAATGCGTGTGGTGCAATCCGCTGATCCGGGTGACCCCGGGGAGACGGACGGATCGGACGGGCGATAGCGTCCGCACATGCCCGCCGCATCAAAAGACGTCACCATCCGCCGGGCCCGGACGGCCGACGTACCGGCTGTCCGGCGACTGCTCGACGCCTATGTCCGCGACCGCATCCTGCTCGACAAGCCGACGGTGACGCTTTACGAGGACATCCAGGAGTTCTGGGTGGCCGAACACGACCACGACGCCGAGGTGGTGGCCTGCGGGGCGCTGCACGTCATGTGGGAGGACCTCGCCGAGGTGCGCACCCTCGCGGTCGCCCCGGCGCACCACGGCAAGGGTGTCGGGCATCTCGTGCTGGAGAAGCTGCTGCAGACCGCGCGGTGGCTGGGAGTGCGGCGAATTTTCTGCCTCACCTTCGAAGTGGACTTCTTCACGAAGCACGGCTTCGTCGAGATCGGCGAGACGCCGGTCGACGGCGATGTCTTCGGTGAGCTGCTGAGGTCAAAGGACGAGGGTGTGGCCGAGTTCCTCGACCTCGAACGAGTGAAACCCAACACCTTGGGCAACAGCCGGATGCTGTTGCATCTGTGAGGCTGCCCACGGTGTCCGTCCGGCACAACAGTATGTCCGAAACGTTCCGCTGAAGACGGCGGCGATGCCTACCGGGACGGAAGCAGTTCGGGCAAGGGGTTTGAGTTTTCCGGGAAAAGGCGGTTTGCTTTTACCGGTAATCCGTATTCGATGAAAGGGAAGCCGGTGGCACAGAAGGTTCAGGTCCTTCTTGTTGACGACCTCGACGGCGGCGAGGCGGATGAGACCGTGACGTTCGCACTCGACGGAGTGACGTACGAGATCGACCTCACCACCGACAACGCCGACAAGCTGCGCGGTCTCCTCGGCCCGTACGTGGACGGCGGCCGCCGCACCGGTGGCCGTGCCGGCCGCGGGCGCACCACGAAGGGCGCCGCCCGCGGGGGCGCCGCGAGCCAGGACACGGCGAAGATCCGCGCGTGGGCGAAGGAAGAGGGCTACGAGGTCAACGACCGCGGTCGCGTTCCCGCGCAGATCCGTGAGGCGTACGAGAAGGCGCACGGCTGATCGGTCCGGGCCACGCGCAGCCGGACCCGGTGGCAGGCGGTCGCGAGCGCGGAGACCAGGGCCGTGAGGCCCACGGTCCCCCCGGAGCGTCCGTCCGCCGCGGGGCCGGGCTGCGTGCGGAACGTCATCGCGGGCAGACGGAGCGGCGCGCCGGCGTGGCACCCGCCGTCCGGAACGGGCGGCCGGAGCCAGGCGGGCGCGCCGTCGTCGTAGGCGGCCTCCGGCCCGCACAGCGGTACGAGGTCGAGCGGGATCCCGCTCCACTCCAGCCAGTCCAGCAGGCCGGGCAGCTCCTCGGCGCCGCCCGGGGCGACGAAGAACCGCATGCGGTGCCCCGCCAGGGCGACCGGCCCCGTCCGGGGCGCCGGGAAGCGGCCGAGCACCTCGTGCCCCGCCTCCGCGGGGACGTCGAGCGCGTCCGCGTGTTCCAGGGTCGCCGGGACCCGTGAGGCCTGCATGCCCTGCGCAACGCCCCCCGGGGGTCCCGGGTTACGAGGCGGGTCACCGGGAGTGTCCGGTGGGCCGGTTCCGTCACGCTCCGTGAATCCACGCGACGCAAGTCTGTTCGCCCGTAGCAGACAGCGGGCGTGCTCCTTGCATGGACTGTCCGTGCGGGCGGGTAAGAAATACCTAGTGGGAACGGACGACGGCCATGTCGGACAGGCGGGACGTTCGCCCTCGGCGTACTGGATAAAGGGCTATCCGCCTGGCCTGCGGGAACATCGTCTCGCACCATCGGGTTGAGGCTGTTGTCGACGGCGCGGGGGTAAACGACCTCGCAAGGTGTCGACGGTTGAAGTGAGCTGCCCCGCTGTGCGGGACTAGCATGCGGAAGGACAGGGAGGGGACACGCCCCTAACTGCCCGACCGCTCTGAGGAGCGATTAACGATGTTCGAGAGGTTCACCGACCGCGCGCGGCGGGTTGTCGTCCTGGCTCAGGAAGAAGCCCGGATGCTCAACCACAACTACATCGGCACCGAGCACATCCTCCTGGGCCTTATCCACGAGGGTGAGGGTGTCGCCGCTAAGGCCCTGGAGAGCCTCGGGATTTCGCTCGAGGCGGTCCGCCAGCAGGTGGAGGAGATCATCGGCCAGGGCCAGCAGGCTCCGTCCGGGCACATCCCCTTCACCCCCCGGGCCAAGAAGGTCCTGGAGCTGTCGCTCCGCGAGGCCCTCCAGCTCGGCCACAACTACATCGGCACCGAGCACATCCTGCTCGGCCTGATCCGCGAGGGCGAGGGCGTCGCGGCCCAGGTCCTCGTGAAGCTGGGCGCCGATCTCAACCGGGTGCGGCAGCAGGTCATCCAGCTGCTCTCCGGCTACCAGGGCAAGGAGGCCGCCACCGCCGGCGGCCCGGCCGAGGGCACCCCCTCGACCTCGCTCGTCCTGGACCAGTTCGGCCGCAACCTCACGCAGGCCGCTCGTGAGACCAAGCTCGACCCGGTGATCGGGCGCGAGAAGGAGATCGAGCGCGTGATGCAGGTGCTGTCGCGCCGCACCAAGAACAACCCCGTCCTCATCGGCGAGCCCGGCGTCGGCAAGACCGCCGTCGTCGAGGGCCTGGCCCAGGCCATCGTCAAGGGCGAGGTCCCCGAGACGCTGAAGGACAAGCAGCTCTACACGCTCGACCTCGGTGCCCTGGTGGCCGGCTCCCGCTACCGCGGTGACTTCGAGGAGCGCCTGAAGAAGGTGCTCAAGGAGATCCGCACCCGCGGCGACATCATCCTGTTCATCGACGAGCTCCACACCCTGGTGGGTGCGGGTGCCGCCGAGGGCGCGATCGACGCCGCCTCGATCCTCAAGCCGATGCTGGCCCGCGGTGAGCTGCAGACCATCGGCGCCACCACGCTCGACGAGTACCGCAAGCACCTGGAGAAGGACGCGGCCCTGGAGCGCCGCTTCCAGCCCATCCAGGTCGCGGAGCCGTCGCTGCCGCACACCATCGAGATCCTCAAGGGCCTGCGGGACCGCTACGAGGCCCACCACCGGGTGTCCATCACGGACGCCGCCCTGGTGGCCGCGGCGACCCTCGCCGACCGCTACATCTCGGACCGCTTCCTGCCGGACAAGGCGATCGACCTGATCGACGAGGCCGGTTCCCGGATGCGCATCCGCCGGATGACCGCTCCGCCGGACCTGCGCGAGTTCGACGAGAAGATCGCCGACGTGCGCCGGGAGAAGGAGTCCGCGATCGACTCGCAGGACTTCGAGAAGGCCGCTTCCCTCCGCGACAAGGAGAAGCAGCTGCTCTCCGCGAAGACCAAGCGGGAGAAGGAGTGGAAGGCCGGCGACATGGACGTCGTCGCCGAGGTCGACGAGGAGCTGATCGCCGAGGTCCTGGCCACGGCCACGGGCATCCCGGTCTTCAAGCTCACCGAGGAGGAGTCCTCGCGTCTGCTGCGCATGGAGGACGAGCTGCACAAGCGCGTCATCGGCCAGAAGGACGCGATCAAGGCCCTCTCGCAGGCCATCCGCCGCACGCGGGCCGGTCTGAAGGACCCCAAGCGCCCCGGTGGCTCGTTCATCTTCGCCGGCCCGTCCGGTGTCGGTAAGACCGAGCTCTCCAAGACGCTCGCCGAGTTCCTCTTCGGCGACGAGGACGCGCTCATCCAGCTCGACATGTCCGAGTTCAGCGAGAAGCACACCGTCTCGCGGCTCTTCGGCTCCCCGCCCGGATACGTCGGCTACGAGGAGGGCGGCCAGCTCACCGAGAAGGTGCGCCGCAAGCCGTTCTCCGTCGTCCTCTTCGACGAGGTCGAGAAGGCCCACCCGGACATCTTCAACAGCCTGCTGCAGATCCTGGAGGACGGTCGCCTGACCGACTCCCAGGGCCGGGTCGTGGACTTCAAGAACACGGTCATCATCATGACCACCAACCTCGGCACCCGGGACATCTCCAAGGGCTTCAACCTCGGCTTCGCGGCCGCGGGTGACGTCAAGACCGGGTACGAGCGGATGAAGGCCAAGGTCGGCGAGGAGCTCAAGCAGCACTTCCGGCCCGAGTTCCTGAACCGTGTCGACGACATCGTGGTCTTCCACCAGCTCAGCGAGGAAGACATCATCCAGATCGTCGACCTCATGATCGCCCGGGTGGACGAGCGCCTCAGGGACAAGGACATGGGCATCGAGCTCAGCCCCGAGGCCAAGTCCCTGCTCGCCAAGAAGGGCTACGACCCCGTGCTGGGCGCCCGGCCGCTGCGCCGGACGATCCAGCGGGAGATCGAGGACGTGCTCTCCGAGAAGATCCTCTTCGGTGAGCTGCGCACCGGTCACATCGTGGTCGTGGGCACCGAGGGCGAGGGCGAGAACGTCAAGTTCACCTTCCGCGGTGAGGAGAAGGTGGCCGTCGCCGACGCCCCTCCGGTCGAGGCGGCCGGCGGTCCGAACCTCAGCAAGGAAGCATAACCGCAGCTAATCGCACAGCGATCCGACCCCGTCCGCACAATAGTGCGGGCGGGGTCGTCGCGTTTTGTGTTCCCCATGAAGCCACCCTTGTTGCGCCGGTTGCATTTGTGGAAAGGTGAGCGATGTTCAGCACGGACCCTTCCTTCTCCGTGCTCCGGCCGGTGTCGTGCCGTCATTCCGGCAGGCATTCGAAAAGATCAGCCGAGAGTGAGGAGAGGCCGCCTTGCCCCTCCATCGGCGCCCCGGCCCCACCTCCCCCCACGTAGCTGCGTCCCGCGCCGGCGCATTGGTTCGTACGTATCCCGGCGGGGCGAACGCGGAAGGAAACTCTCGTTGAAGGAATCCCCGCATCCGAATTCCGCGCACCCCGGCCGGCTGTTCGGCGTCCCGGACGAGTCGCTGTCCGGAGAGATCGGAAAGTCCCTGGGAAAGGAAGACGCGCACCAGCCGTTCGAGGAGTTGCTGGCCCGCCATTGGCGGCCGGTCTCCGAGTACGCGGAGTTGTGCACGGTCTCCGGACACGCCGCCGGGATACTCGCGGCGGCCGCGTTCACCCGGGTCTTCGTCGACACCCTGCGACTGACCGGGCCCACGGCCGCCTGGCGCCCCGAGCTGCTGATCACCGTCCACAAGATCGCCGAGGAGTGGGCCGTCGACCGCCGGCGGGCCTGGCTCCACCGGAGACTGCGCCCCCGCCCCGACCAGGCCGACACCCGGCTGGCGGTACCCGAGAACCGCCGGCTGGCGAACCGGGCCTTCATGCGGCTCCCCGAGCCCGCGCGCTGCCTGCTCTGGCACGCCGAGGTCGACGCCGAGCCGCTGGACGTACCGGCCGGGCTGCTCGGCATCGACCCGGAGCGGGCCGCGGCCCAGCTGGAGCTCGCCCGCACCCGCTTCCGCGAGGCGTGCGTCCAGGCGCACCGGGACCTCGCGCCGTACGAGGCCTGTCTGCAGTTCAGCCGCCTGCTGGACATCTCCGTCCACCGCGGCGGCGCCGGGCTCGTACCCGATCTGCAGCGGCACATCGCCCGCTGCGACCACTGCCGCTACGCGGCCGAGCAGCTCGACCACTCCGGGGACCGGCTGGGTGTGCTGATCGCCGAGGCGGTCCTGGTCTGGGAGGCGCGGGGCTATCACGACTCGCGCCCCACCCGCCGGGCGGCGTATGACAACGATGCCGGGAACGGCTCCGGCGGCTCCCCGGGGCGGCGCCGCGGCGGTCGCAGGCGACGGGCGGCGAGCGGCGTCCGCCGGCGGCTCACCGCGACCCTGCTGGGCCTCGGCGGCCTCGTCCTCGTGACCGCCCTGGTCGTCGGCCTCACGGCCGGCGACGGCGGTGGCGAGGGACGTGCCTCCGGCACGGCGCCCACCGCGGCCACGGCGTCCCCCACCGTCTCGGCCCCGGTCACCACCTCGGACACCGCGCCCGGCCCGGGTACGGTCACCGCCGACCCCGTCCCCGCCGACGGGCTCCGCGGCCGGCTCCGGAACAGGGACAACGACCTGTGCGTGGACCTGACCGGCCGCCGCACCGTCATCGGCACCGAGACGGCCACCGCGCGCTGCGACACCGGCGCCACGCAGTTCTGGTCGTACGAGCCGGACGGGCTGATGCGCAGCGTCGCCCAGCCCGCGTACTGCCTCAACTCCCATCGCGGCCCCGCGCTGGAACTCGGTCTGTGCACGGCGTCCTTCGTCACCGGTGCCGAGGACGTGCGCTACGACCTCACCCTGACCGGGGACCTCATCCCGCGCTGGAACCAGCAGCTCGCGGTCGCCCCCGCGGGCCGCGAGGCGGGTGCCGGGGTCGTCCTCAGGCCCCGCGACGGCCGGCCCGTCCAGCGCTGGACCTTCGACACCTCCGTCACCCCGCCCCGCTTCCAGTCGGTGGCGTACACCACCGGCTCCCGGTTGGCCGCCGGCGCCACCCGGGTGGCCGCGCGGCCTTCGGCGCCGCCGAGCCCCACGCCCTCGGCCACCGGCTCGCCGACCGCCGGCGGGGACCCCTGCGACGGTTACTGCGACGGGGACGGCCACGACGGCCGGGGCCGGGGCGGCTGGGGCGGCTGGAGGGACCGGGACGGCGACTAGCCTCCCTGGCGCGGCCCGGGGACGACGGTCACGCCCGCGGGCAGCCGGTCGGTCCCGGTCACGCGGTCGGCGGGCAGCGGGACGCGCACGGTCAGCGGGCCCGGGTGGGCGGCGAGCGGTGACAGGTCGACCCGGCCGCCGGCCGGGGCGGCCAGTTCCAGCTCACGCAGTGCGGGCAGCCCGCCGATCGACGTCCAGTCGGCGGGCGCGCCCGGGCCGACGAGCACCAGCCTGCGCAGCTCCCGCTGGCCCGCCAGGAAGCGCAGGTCGGTCAGGGCGCAGTCCTTCACCCGGACCTCGGTGAGCGCGAGCCCGGCCACGTACCCGGCCAGCTCGTCCGCGGGCAGGTCGCCCCGCAGGTCGAGGCGGGTGGGCCGCAGTCCGAGCCCGCGCAGCTCGCGCAGCTGCTCGGCGGAGCGGACGGTGAAGTCCAGGCCGTCCGGGTCGAGACGGGCGACGACCTCCCGCGCGTACAGGGCGCAGTCGAAGCGGTGCCAGGACCACATCAGCTGGGCGCGGACCCGCAGGGACCGGTGCGCGGCGAAGCCCGCCAGGTAGCGGGCGGCCCGGTCCGAGGGCAGGTGGCAGGCGGTCACCACGACGTGCAGGGCCTCCGCGTCGGAGAGTCCGCCGGGGCCGGGGAGGAGATCCAGTACGAGCGGCCCGGCCTCGGCCAGGGCGCGGGCCTCTCCGGCGTCCGCGGGCGGGACGAGCGCCGCGGCGCGCCGCTCCACGGCCTCGCGCACCTCCGGGTCGAGGGCGGCGGAGCCCTCCAGACTGGCGGCGGCGAGCAGGTGGAGCCGGGCCCGGGTGCGCCGGTCCGCGGCGAGGTCGCCGCGGTCGAGGAGCTCCCGCAGGATCGCGGCGCGCTCCCGGGGGCCGGCGAGCGCGACCGCCATGCGCAGGACGTCCTCCCACCGGTCGTCGGCGGCGTGCGCGGCGAGCAGCCCGAAGTCGCCCTCGTCCACGGCGGCCCGGGCGCCCAGGTGGTCCTGGAAGGTGCGGTGCACGAAGTCGACCGAGCCCGGGGCGGCCCGGCGCAGCACGCCGCCGCGGTCGAGGAGGTGCGCCAGGACGGCGCCGGCGTCGCCGAGCGCGGCGGCCTCGGGGACGGCGGGCAGCGCCCGCGCGACGACGGCCTCGGCCCGGCCGAGGTCCATCTCGGTGCGGCCGTTGCGGACCAGCCAGTACGCCAGCCGCTGCAGCAGCTCGGTCTGCGCCTCCTCGCGCAGCGGCACGACCGCCGCCTCCCGTTCGCGGTCCCTGCGGACCAGCAGCATCGACAGGGCGGCGGCGTACAGGTCCTTCCTGGCCCTGGGCAGGTAGCCGCGGCGGTCGTGGTGCAGGGCGCAGATCAGCCCGCACATCAGCGGGTTGGTGGCGAGCCGGCCGAGGTCCGGCTCGGCGCGCAGGGCGGCGAGCAGCCCTTCGGCGTACCCGGCCGCCTCCGGTCCGGCGGCGGCGTGCCAGCGGCCGACGAAGGCGGCGACGTCGGCGGGACCCATGGGGGTCAGGGCCAGCTCGGTGAAGCCCTCGGCGGCCAGCCAGTCCTCCCGCACGGCGGAGGGGCGGGAGGTGACCAGCCAGCGGTTGCCGGGATGGGCGTCGAGCAGGTCGCCGAGCCAGGCCCGGGTGCGGCGGCGCTCGGCGTCGGGGATCTCGTCGATTCCGTCCACCAGCAGCAGCCCTCGGCCCTCGGCGAGGACGCGGGCCTCCCAGCCGGCCGGCTGCGTGCCGGCGAGCGGGCAGCCGGCGGCGGCGAGGAAGCCGCGCGGCGCGGGGAGGCGCTCGCCGTGGCGGGTGAGGGTGCGCAGCGGCAGGACGAAGGGGATCCGGTCCTCCAGGTGGGCCATGCCCTCGTCCGGGTCCCGGCGCGCGCAGGCGGTCGCCAGCCACTGCACGAGCGTGGTCTTCCCCGACCCCGCCTCGCCGCGCAGCAGGACCCGCTCGTGCGCGGCGAGGGCCAGGTCGGCGGCGCGGGGCCCGGCGGACTCCTCCGTCCCGCCCTCCGCGGGCCCGGAGGACGGCACCGCCTCCAGGCTGAGGTAGGCGGTGTCCAGCGGCCAGCGGTCCGGGGCGTCCGCCAGGTCGAGGCCGTGGATCGTGAGCCGCCCGTACTTCTTCGCGACGTAGTCCAGGTAGCGCCGCTCGAAGGCCGCGTCCTCGCCGCCCGGCAGAGGGGTGCGGCTGATGAGCGCGTCGACGCGGGCGGTCAGGTCGCCCAGCGCCCGGCTCTGCTCGACCAGGGTGGCGGCGACGAAGGTCGAGCGCTGGGTGAAGAAGTGCAGGATGTGCAGGCAGGCCGTGTCGAGCAGCCGCTCGTGGAAGTGCGCGCCGTCGGCGCTGAGTTCCCGCTCCGGGGAATTGGCGGCGCGACGCAGGGCGCGGGCGAACGCGGTGTGGCCGAGGTCCACGGCCTGCACGTCGGTGAGGTCGAGGTCGCCCAGGGCCCGGAGTGAGGCCGCGAGGGCGTCGGCGACGGCGGTCTCCTCGTCGGCGCCGACAGGGCGTTCCCCGGCGCGCAGGGCGCGGCGCACCAGCCCGGCGGCCAGGGCGCGCAGGTCCGCGTCGGTGAGGGTGCGCTTCTCGCCCCTGAAGGAGACCCGGGAGGAGATGCGGACCGGCCGGTCCACGAGGCCCGCTCCAGGGCCCTCGGCCACGAAGAGCCTCTTGACCAGCGGCCCCGCGACGGCCGACGCCAGCCGTACACCCACGGCCGAAGGATCCACGTTCCCGCCCCCCGTCATGCGCATCGCGCGCTCTTCCCATTCACGCGCTCCGCCGGCTCCCGCATTTCTCTTTCCGTGTGACCCGGGCCACGGGACCTAGGTCCCGAAGGGCAATTCCCTTTGGTCCCGGGGCCGGTGACGTGACCCACGTGACCTGGGCCACGTACGAATCACCTTAGGGGACAGGGCCCTTGCGGCAGGCGGCGAAGCGGGGTGCCGGAGGTCCGGGCTACGAAAGACGGTAGTAAACGGGGGGGTTTGTCCGGGGTCGGATTGTCGGGTTACCAAGGGATCCGCGGCGAACACGTCGCATTGTTCTTGTCCGGCTATTTCCGCGAGGTAATTCCGAATGCGTATGCCCAAGATCTCGAACTCCGTCTTCCGCGGCCGTCGGACCGTCGTCACCGCCGGCGTGTGCGCCTCGCTGGCACTCGGTGCGGCAGGGACGGCCATGGCGCAGACGCAGAGCGAGAGCCTGCTGGGCCTCGGCGCGGCCGGGAAGCTGGCGGACGCGACCCGGGCGCAGGCCGATGTGCAGCAGCGCGCCGCCCAGGCCGCGAAGGCCGACCGCCACGCGCGCGCCGAGCTGCACTGGAAGCACCGGAACCACGTCGGGCAGTCCGCGAAGAGCGCCCCGCAGCAGCAGAGCCGCACCAACAGCGGCTGGTCGGTGCCGGTCAAGAAGTACGCACTGTCCGCCGGCTACATGCAGAACGGCGCCCGCTGGGCCCACAAGCACTCCGGCCAGGACTTCGCCGTGCCGATCGGCACCAACGTCCACGCCGTGAGCGCCGGCACCGTCGTCGAGGCCGGCTGGGGCGGCGCCTACGGCAACAACATCGTGATCCGCCACGCCAACGGCATGTACTCGCAGTACGGCCACCTGTCGAAGATGCAGGTGCGCGTCGGCCAGTACGTCGGCCAGGGCCAGCAGATCGCGCTGTCCGGCAACACCGGCAACAGCACCGGTCCCCACCTGCACTTCGAGATCCGCAAGACCCCTTACTACGGCTCGTCCGTGAACCCGCTGCCGTACCTGCGGTCTCACGGGGTGTCGGTCTGATCCCGGTAGGTCCGGGCGATCAACTCCTGGGCGACCTCGAGGACGGCGGCACGCTTGTCCTCGGGGTCGCCCTCGAGGTTCTGCATCGCGAACATCCCGGCGTGCATCGCGAAGACCGCGGTGATCGAGCGCACCTGGTCGGTCAGCGGCGCGTCCGGGTCCTTGAGCAGGGAGTGGACGGCGAGCAGCTTGGTCTTGAAGGTCTCGCCGATGCTGAGGTCGCGGACGGTGGCCTGGTTCTCCTGGATGAAGCGGAACAGCGGGCCGGCGCTCCACAGCGCGTCCGCGTAGCGCCGCAGCACCTCGCACTTGGTCTCCAGGGTGCGCGGCTGCTCCCTGGCCCAGGCGATCAGCTCGTCGACCGGTGAGGCCAGGTCCTCGACGATGCTGTTGAGGATGTCCTCCTTGGTCCTGAAGTGGTAGTACAACGCCGCTTTGGTCACGTCCAGGTGCTCGGCGATCTCACGCAGGGACGTCTTCTCGTATCCCTGCTCGGCGAAGAGCTCCAGCGCGACGTCCTGGATGCGGCGTCGCGTGTCACCTCTGCGTGCGTGGGGCGTTGCCATGGGCGAACTTTAACTTACTTGACGCCCGGCTAGTAAGCCGCATACTGTCAGGGTGCCCCAGGCAACTAGCCGGGCGGCAGGTAAGCAATCGAAGACAAGCAAGAAACAAGTAGGGGAGCTTGTGATGGCGGAGACCGCCGAGACCCCGCAGCGCAGCGTGCGCGTGGTGTTGTTCGGGCTCATGATCGCGATGCTGCTCGCGATGCTCGACAACATGATCATCGGCACCGCGATGCCCACCATCGTGGGCGAGCTGGGCGGCCTGGAGCACCTGTCGTGGGTGGTGACCGCCTACACGCTCGCCACCGCCGCGTCGACGCCCGTATGGGGCAAGCTCGGCGACCTGTACGGCCGCAAGGGCATCTTCATGTCGTCGATCGTGATCTTCCTGATCGGATCGGCGCTGTCCGGCATGGCGCAGGACATGGGCCAGTTGATCGCCTTCCGCGCCGTGCAGGGCCTGGGAGCCGGCGGTCTGATCGTCGGTGTGATGGCGATCATCGGTGACCTGATCCCGCCGCGGGAGCGCGGCAAGTACCAGGGCATGATGGCCGGCGTCATGGCGGTCGCGATGATCGGCGGCCCGCTCGTCGGCGGTTACATCACCGACAACTGGGGCTGGCGCTGGAGCTTCTACATCAACCTCCCGCTCGGCGTGGTCGCCCTCTTCATGATCTCGGCGGTGCTGCACCTGCCGAAGAAGCAGATCAAGACCAGCATCGACTACCTCGGCACGGTGCTGCTCACCGTCGGCATCACCTCGCTCGTCCTGCTCACCACCTGGGGCGGCAATCAGTACGAGTGGGGCTCGCCCCAGATCCTGGGCCTGCTGGTGCTCGGCGTGGCCGCGCTGGCCGGATTCCTGTACGTGGAGACCCGCGTCTCAGAGCCCGTCATCCCGCTGCACATCTTCCACAGCCGCAACTTCTCGCTGATCTCCGTCATCGGCTTCCTGGTCGGCTTCGTGATGTTCGGGGCGATGACCTTCCTGCCGCTGTTCCAGCAGATCGTGCAGGGCGCCTCCGCGACCAACTCCGGCCTGCTGCTGCTGCCGCTGCTGCTGTCGATGATGGTCGTCTCGCTCATAGCCGGCCGGGTCACCACCCAGACCGGCAAGTACAAGATCTTCCCGATCGTCGGCGGCGGCCTGATGACCGTCGGCCTCTACCTGCTGTCGACGATGGACACCGGCACCAGCCGCTTCGTCTCCGGCGTGTGGATGGCCGTGCTCGGCGCGGGCATGGGCTTCCTGATGCAGATCACGATGCTCATAGCGCAGAACAGCGTCGAGATGAAGGACATGGGCGTCGGCTCCTCGTCCTCCACCCTCTTCCGTACGATCGGCGGTTCCTTCGGCGTCGCCCTCTTCGGCGCGATCTTCACCCACCAGGTGCAGAACACCATGACGGACCGCCTCGGCGAGGCCGCCGCGGGAGCCACCTCCGGTTCCGCCCAGATGGACCCCGCGGGCCTGGCCAAGCTGGCGCCGCCGGTGAAGGACGCCTACCTCCACGCCGTCGCGGGCGGTACGCACCACGTCTTCCTGTGGGGCGCCGTCGTCAGCGTCATCGGCTTCCTGCTGGCCTTCTTCGTCAAGGAGATCCCGCTCCGCTCGGCGCCCACCGCGCCCAGCACCGAGGAGGCGGTCGCCGCGGTCGAGGTGGTCTGAGCCGCCCGGCCCCCCGGCCACCCGCTGCCGATGCCCGCATGGGGTCGTTCTCCGACCCGCGTGCGGGCATCGTCCGTATCGTCCGTATGCGCGACCCGCGGCTCCCGCGGCCCTTCTACTCCCGGGGGAGCAGCAGCCGGGCGACCGCCCCGCCCCCCTGCTCCGCGGGCACGTTGCGGAAGGTGAGCCGGGCGCCGAGGACGCGGGTCTGGCCGGTGGCGATCGTCAGCCCCAGGCCGTGGCCGCTGCCGGCCCGGTCGCTGCTGCCCGTGCGGAAGCGGCTCGGGCCGTCGCGGAGCAGGTCGCCGGGGAAGCCCGGGCCGTGGTCGCGGACCTCCACGTACGGACCGTCGACGGTGACCTCGATGGGCGGCCGACCGTGCCGCGAGGCGTTCGCCAGCAGGTTGCCCAGGACGCGCTCCAGCCGCCGGGGGTCGGTGCGGACGACGGCGTCGCCGCAGACGGTCACCGCCGCCTCGGGCGCCGCGGCCGCCACCCTGCGCCGCACGAAGTCGCCCAGCGGCACGTCCTGCAGGTCGGCCTGCTCGGCCGCGCCGTCCAGCCGGGCGACCTCCAGCACGTCCTCCACGAGCGTGCGCAACGCCTGCGCCCGGTCCCTGACCAGCTCGGCGGGGCGCCCCGGCGGCAGCAGCTCGGCCGCGGTGACCAGCCCCGTCACCGGGGTGCGCAGCTCATGGGCGATGTCCGCGGTGACCCGGCGCTCCGCCTCCAGCCGGCCGGCCAGGGCGTCCGCCATGGCGTCCACGGCCCGCGCCAGCTCGTCCGTCTCGTCGCGGACCCGGCCGCCGATCGCCTCGCGCACCCGTACGTCCGTCTCCCCGTCGGCCACCCGGCCCGCGGCCTCGGCCGCCTTGCGCAGCCGCCGGGACAACTGCCCGCCGATGAGCACGCCCAGCGCCGTGCCGCCCACCACGACCGCCGACGAGCCGATGACCAGGGCCTGGTCCAGGTCCTCCAGGACCGAGAAGCGGTCGGTGAAGGTCGCCTTCAGCGACAGGATCTTGCCGTCCTTCAGCGGGGTCTGCGCCCACACCACGGGCGCGCCGCCGTCGTCGGAGACGTACGTGGCCCGCTTGCCCTCCCGGGCCAGCCGCTTCAGCGGCGCGGGCAGGTCGGGGTCGTCCAGCCGGGCGTTCATGGTCAGCCGGCCGGTGGACTCGTAGATCCGCTGGGCGAACTGCACCCGCTCGTTCTGGGCGTCCCGGGAGTTGTCGATCATGCTTGCCCGGGCCGCGTTGTGCACGACCAGGCTCAGCACCAGCGCGACCAGCGCCGACACCACGGCGATCGCCACGCAGACCTTCCAGCGCAGCCCGATCTTCGGCATCCGACGGCCCCTCCTCGCGGCGGGGTCCCCGGGTCGTGCGGTCACCGCGTCAGCCCCTGAGCTTGTAGCCGAAGCCGCGCACCGTCTCGATGCGCTCCTGCCCGATCTTCGCCCGCAGACGCTGCACATGGACGTCCACCACCCGGGTGTCGCCGCCCCAGTCGTAGTCCCAGACCCGCTCCAGCAGACGGTCCCGGGACAGCACCGTCCCCGGCGCCGCCGAGAACTCCAGCAGCAGCCGCATCTCCGTCGGCGTCAGCGCGATCCGCTCACCGGCGCGCCGCACCTCCATCCCCTCCGGGTCCACCTCCAGGTCACCGAAGGTCAGCACCCCCGCCCCGGCCGGGGGCCCGTCCACCGCGGCCACCCGGAAGCGCCGCAGCACCGCCCGCATGCGGGCGGTCAGCACGGCCCCGTCGAAGGGCTTGGTGACGTAGTCGTCGGCGCCCGCCTCCAGGCCCAGGACGACGTCGATCGCGTCGGCCCGCGCCGAGAGCATGATCACCGGCACCGTCGACTCGTCCCGGATGCGCCGGCACAGGCTCACCCCGTCCAGGCCCGGCACCATCACGTCCAGCAGCGCCAGGTCCGGCTGCCGGGCCCGGAACGCCTCCAGGCCGGCCAGGCCGTCCGGCACGGCCGTCACCTCGAAGCCGTCCCGCTCCAGCGCCAGGGTGGTCGCCTCGCGGATGACGTCGTCGTCCTCGACGAACAGGACGTGCGTCTCAGCCATGCGAACCGCTCCCGGTGCCGTCGTCCGTCTCGTAGTCGCGGTGGGAGAAGGAGACCTCCTCGAAGCGGGTGCCGTTCCACCGGTACGTCGTGACGTCCTCGCCGGAGGGGTTGGAGACCGTGTCCTGCGGCTCGTACACCTGGTGGGTCACCTTCAGGGTGCCGTCGTCGATCTCGGCGAAGACGGGGGGCTGCTCGTCGGCGAAGACGTTGACGTACCCGCCGTCCACGCGGCGGTAGACGTAGCTTCCGATGCCCACGCTGTCCGCGCAGGTCGAGACGTTGACCACCAGGTCCGTGGCGCCCTTCCCGGTCAGCCGGCCGGAGCGGCGGTCCACCGGGTACGGGTCCGCCGAGGCACCGGGACGGGTCGCCGCGCCCGCGGACGGCGCGGGGCAGGCCACCAGGCTGTCCCGGATGTCCCGGGCCACCTTCGGGTCGCGCTGCACCAGGTGCACCACGTCCGCGGCGGCCTTGGCGTCCGCCGCCCGCGGGTCCGCCGACCGCCCGGTGCCCAGCGGGTGGGCGTCCGGGGCCGGCGGCGATGCCGAGGGGGACGCCGGGGCGGCGGAGGCGACCGCGGCGGTGCCCTCCTCGCGGACACCTCCGGCGTCGCGGCAGCCGGTCACGGCGACGAGCGCCCCGCACACCGCGACAGCGGCTCCCACCGGGACTACGCTGCGGCGCACACGCCCTCCGTACCGCCCGTGACGGGCTCCACGGGCCTTCCGTATCCGTTGCTCTGCCGCTCCAGCTCGGCGCGCAGCCGCGCCAGTGCCCGGTGAAGCGTGCTCTTCACGGTACCCACCGACATGCCCAGCGCGTGCGCCGTCTCCTCCGTGCTGAGCTGCCGGTAGTGGCGCAGCAGCACCACCTGGCGCTGCTTGGGGGCCAGCATGCCGAGCGCGTCCAGCAGCATCGCCCGGTCCGCCCGCTGCTCGGCGCCGTCGTCGACCGACCCCTCCGGCAGCTCGGGGGTCGGCACCTCCTCCAGCCGGCGCGCGCGCCACCACTCGGTACGGGTGTTGATCATCACCCGGCGCATGTAGGCGTCCGCGAGGCTCTTGTCGGCGATGTCGCCCCAGCGCGGGTAGGTGCGCGCCAGCGCCGTCTGGACGAGGTCCTGGGCGTCGATCGGGTCCGGGACGAGCCGGCGCGCGCTGCGCAGCAGGGCCTCCTGCCGGTTCCGCACGTACTCCTCGAAGTCCATGACCTGGGCTGTCCCCTGGGCGTTCGCCGCCATGGCGTCCCTCCGTCCGGCGCGCTCGATTACGACCTGCCCGACGCTACGGAGCGGATGTACGGCTTTGACGACCGCCGCCGCACAGCGGACCCACAGCCACCCATCGGTTGTGTAACGACTCGGCCGTCCGGGGAGCGCGGCACTCAGCCGGGCAGCCGGTACATACCGTCCCGGAGGGGTTCCACCAGGCCGTCGGCGACCAGGCCGTCCAGCGCCCGGGCGCGCTGGACGGGCTCGTGCCACACGGCGTCCAGCGCCGCCTGCGGCACCGGCTCCGGGGCCTCGCGCAGCACGGCCAGCAGCCTGCCCCTGACCTGGCGGTCGGTACCGGCGTACGTCTGACCGCGGCGCGGCGGGCCGTCGTGCCCGGGGGAGCCGGCCAGCCGCCAGGCGCACTGCCCGGCGATCGGGCAGCGCACGCACTCGGGGCCGCGGGCGGTGCAGATCAGGGCGCCCAGTTCCATCGTCGCCGCGGCCCAGCGGGCGGCGGTGGCCTCGTCGGCGGGGAGCATCCGGTGGGCGACCCGGCGCTCGGCGGCGGTCGTGGCGTTCGGCGGGTACTCCACACCGGTCACGGCACGCGCGAAGACCCGGCGCACATTGGTGTCCAGCACCGCGTGCCGCTGCCCGTACGCGAAGGAGGCCACCGCGGCGGCCGTGTACTCGCCGACCCCCGGCAGGGCCAGCAACTCGGCGTGGTCCGTGGGCACTTCGCCGCCGTGCAGCTGGGCGATCGCGGTCGCCGCGGCGTGCAGCCGCAGCGCCCGGCGCGGATAGCCCAGCCGGCCCCAGGCGCGCACCGCCTCCCCGGCGGGGTCCGCCGCGAGGGCCCCCGGCGTGGGCCAGCGCTCCAGCCACTGCCCGTACACCGGCAGGACCCGGCTGACCGGGGTCTGCTGCAGCATGAACTCGCTGACCATGACGCCCCAGGCGCCCGCCTCGGGGCGGCGCCACGGCAGATCCCGGGCGTTGTCGTCGAACCAGTCGATCACGGGTGCGTGCAGCGAGTGGTGGTCGCGGTCGTCGTTCATAGCGCCTCCGATCCTACGTCCCCGGGGCCGCCGCGGCGGGCAGCGCGAACAGGTGGGGAGTCCCCGGAACGGAGGGGAGATCTGCTGATCAATCACACAAGTTGCCAGCGTGCCGCGCGTGCCTTGGTCCGATTCAAGGGAAACCGCATAAGGTTTGCGCGTGGGCTCTATGCGCAATCCCGTAGGACCTCTCCCGTCCTCCATCTACTGGCGGCGACGGGCGGTTGTGCTGCTCCTGCTCGCGCTGCTCACCGTCCTGGTCGTATGGGCCGTCAATTCCCGCGACGGCGGCGGGAACAGCGCCAACGGGCCGGACGGCCGCTCACCCGCGCCGTCCATCACCCCCGGTCCGTCCGCGAGCGGTCCGCTCAACAGCTCCCGCCCGGGCGGTTCGGTCGGCGGCGGTGGCGGTGACGACGGCGGTGACGCCTCGGACGGCGGCTCGGGCGACTCCGGTGCCGCGGAGGGCAGTTCGCAGGGCGGCGACTCCGGTGCCGCCGACGGCGGCGCGGACTCCGGTGCCTCGGGCGCCGCGGGCACGGGTGTTTCGGGCGGCAGTGGCAGCGACGGGGGGAACGGCGGCGGCGGTGCGCAGTTGCCCGCGGGCTCCTCGCTGCCGGACTGCGGGTCCGGCGTCACGCTGAACGTGCGCAGCACCGACAACGCCTACGAGCCCGGCGAGCGGCCCCGGTTCACGCTGACCGCGACCAACACCTCGGCCACCGCCTGCAAGCTGGACTTCGGCCCGGACTCGGCGGTCCTGACCATCACCGACGTCAACGACCACCACGTGTGGGCCAGCGACGACTGCCCCACGAGCCGGGCCCCGTACCTGCTGCAGGTCCCGGCGGGCGGCTCGACTTCGTACGACGTCGAGTGGGACCGCCGCACGAGCTCCCCGCGGTGCGCCACCCCCAAGGGCGCGACGGCCCCGTACGGGACCTACCTTCTCGAGGTGAAACTGCCCGGCCGCTCCGCGAAGCAGGCGTCCTTCGTCCTGAAGAACGTCTAGGACGCCGGGCACGCGCGGGGCCCGGGACGCCCCGGGACTCCGGCGCGGGGCGGTTCCTCAGACGTAGCGCTCGAGGATCGAGGACTCCGCGAGGCGCGACAGGCCCTCGCGGACGGAGCGGGCCCGGGCCTCGCCGACACCGTCGACCGTCTGCAGGTCGTCCACGCTCGCGGCCAGCAGCTTCTGCAGCCCGCCGAAGTGCTCGACCAGCCGCTCCACGATCGTGTTCGGCAGCCGGGGCACCTTCGCCAGCAGCCGGTACCCGCGCGGCGACACCGCGGAGTCCAGCGCCTCCGGGGAGCCCGCGTAGCCCAGCGCCCTTGCCACGGTGGGCAGTTCCAGCAGCTCGCCCTGGGGCAGGGCGTCCAGCTCGGTGAGCGCCTCGGCGACCGTGCGGCTGCGCTTGGCGGTCGGCTCCGGCACGTAGTCGCGGACGACCAGCTCGCGCTCGGGCTCGACGCCGGCGATCAGCTCGTCCAGCTGCAGGGAGAGCAGCCGGCCGTCGGTGCCCAGCTCGACCACGTACTCCGCGATCTCCTTGGCGATCCGGCGCACCATCTCCAGGCGCTGCGCGACCGCCGTGACGTCCCGGACGGTGACCAGGTCCTCGATCTCCAGGGCGGAGAGCGTGCCCGCGACCTCGTCCAGGCGGAGCTTGTAGCGCTCCAGGGTGGCCAGCGCCTGGTTGGCGCGGGAGAGGATGGCCGCCGAGTCCTCCAGGACGCGGCGCTGCCCGCCCACGTACAGGGCGATCAGCCGCATCGACTGGCTGACGGACACGACCGGGAAGCCGGTCTGGATGGAGACCCGCTGCGCGGTGCGGTGGCGGGTGCCGGTCTCCTCGGTGGGGATCGACGCGTCCGGCACCAGCTGGACCCCGGCCCGCACGATCTTGGTGATGTCGCGGTCGAGGATGAGGGCCCCGTCGAGCTTGCACAGCTCGCGCAGCCTGGTGGCGCTGAACTCGACGTCCAGCACGAAGCCGCCGGTGCACAGCGATTCGACGGTCTTGTCCATCCCCAGCACGATGAGGCCACCGGTGTTGCCGCGCAGGACCCGCTCGAGGCCGTCCCGAAGGCCGGTGCCGGGGGCCACGGCACTCAGGGAGGCGCGCATCAGGCCCTCACCGCCGGAGCCCTCGCGACTCCAGGCCTTGCCGGGAGCTGCCGCCCGGTCGTTGGCTGCCACTGCTCTCCTCCGGTCGTACGGATGCCCGGATGGGCGAGACCAGGGCAAAGTTTACCGTCGGAAGGGTCAGGGACGTGGGGCCCTCTTGGGCAGGACGCGCAGGGCGTCCCCTATGTCCGTCACCTCCGTCACCTTCATCCCCGCCGGGATCCTCCCCGGGTCCGGCGGCACGAGGGCGTGGGTGAAGCCGAGCCGGGCCGCCTCGGCGAGCCTGCGCTGCACGCCGGTGACCCGCCTGACCTCGCCCGCCAGGCCCACCTCGCCCACCGCGACCAGGTTCTTCGGCAGCGGCGTGTCGATCGCCGCGCTGGCCAGGGCGAGCGCCACCGCCAGGTCGGCGGCCGGCTCCCCGAGCTTCACGCCGCCGACCGTCGCGGTGTAGATGTCCTGCTTGCCGATCGACCGGATCCGGCCGCGCTGCTCCAGCACCGCCAGCATCATCGACACCCGGGAGGTCTCCAGACCGGAGGTCGTACGGCGGGGGGAGGGGATCTGGGTGTCGACGGTCAGCGCCTGCACCTCGGCGACCAGCGGGCGCTTGCCCTCCAGGGTGACGGTCAGGCACGTGCCGGGGACCGGTTCGTCGCGCCGGGTCAGGAAGAGGCCGGACGGGTCGGCCAGGCCCGTGATGCCCTCGTCGTGCAGCTCGAAGCAGCCGACCTCGTCGGTGGCGCCGTAGCGGTTCTTGATGCCCCGGATCAGGCGGAGCCTGGCGTGCCGGTCGCCCTCGAAGGACAGCACCACGTCCACCAGGTGCTCCAGGAGGCGGGGACCCGCGATCGCGCCGTCCTTGGTGACGTGGCCGACCAGCAGCGTCGACATGCCGCGCTCCTTCGACGCGCGGATCAGGGCGCCCGCGACCTCGCGCACCTGGGCCATGCCGCCGGGGGCGCCGTCGATCTCCGGGGAGGCGACCGTCTGCACCGAGTCCAGGATCAGCAGGGACGGCTTGACGTCGTCGAGGTGGCCGAGTACGGCGGACAGGTCCGTCTCGGCGGCCAGGAAGAGGTGGTCGGAGAGCGCCCCGATGCGGTCGGCGCGCAGCCGGACCTGCGAGGCGGACTCCTCACCCGTCACGTACAGCGTCCGTGTCTGCGGGCCCGAGGCCTTCGCCGCCACGTCCAGCAGGAGGGTCGACTTGCCCACGCCGGGCTCGCCGGCGAGCAGCACCACGGCCCCGGGCACCAGCCCGCCGCCAAGGACCCGGTCCAGCTCCGGCACGCCCGTGCCGCGCGCGGTGGCCTGCCGTCCGTCCACCTGGCCGATCGGCATCGCGGGCGAGGTCACCCGGCCCGGCGCGGTCGTCCGCACCGGCGCCGCGGCGCCGTACTCCTCGACCGTGCCCCACGCCTGGCACTCGCCGCAGCGGCCGAGCCACTTGACCGTCGTCCAGCCGCACTCGGTGCAGCGGTACGACGGGCGGTCCTTGGAAGCGGGGCGGGTACGGGCAGCCATGTGCCGCACGCTATCGGGTGCCACCGACAACGCGGCACCGCCCGGGGGCGCGGACGTCTGCCGTCCGCTCCGGAGAACGCTCGTGCACCTGGCCGGAAGGGTCACCCGAGGGGGTGAGCGGCGTGTGCTCTTTCGGGCGGGATCACCACCCATTTGGATTAAAGCCCGCCGTGATGCCTGAGGGCGTACGGGTCGTGGTCCTACCGTCACGGAGTGATGAGCAGCAGGTCTGACACACCCTCCCAGACAACCGGCGCGCACCGCCGACACCGCGCGCCGGTCCAGCGTGGCCGCACCGCGCCGGGGACCAGCGGGTCCCCGGCGCGGCGGCGGCCGCGCCCGCAGGGGACCCTGCCCGCGCAGCCGCCGGCCCACTACGAGCCGTACCTGGACGGGCTGTTCACCTACTGCCTCTCCGTCCTGTGCGAGCACGACTCCGCCGCCGCCGCCCTCGGCGACGTGCTGGCCGTGGCCGAGCGCCAGCGCGCCCGGCTGCGCGACCCGGAGCTGCGCAGGCCCTGGCTGTACGCGCTCGCGCGCTGGGCGTGCCTGCGCACCCTGGCCGAGGGGCGGCCGGTGGCGGTGCAGGCCTCGGCGGACGTGGCCGCCCGCAGGCGCGGCGAACTCGCGGCGCTGGCCTGGCCCGAGGCGGCCGGCACCACGCCCGAGCAGCGCGAGGCGCTGGAGCTCGCCGTGCGGCACCAGCTGGCGCCGCACGAGGTGGCGCTGGTCGTCGGCCGGGAGCCGGACACGACGCGGGCGCTGCTCGCGCAGGCCGCCTGCGAGGTGGAGCGCACCCGGGCGGCGCTCGCCGTCGTCGAGCTCGGCAACTGCGCGGCCGTCGCCCGCCTCGCCGGTGACTCCCGGGTGCTGCTGGGCTCGGCGCTCCGCCGCGAGCTGGTGACCCATGTCGACGTCTGCCCGCACTGCCGGGTCACGGCCGAGCGCGCCGTGGCGACCGGTCCCTGGCCGGGCCTGGCCACCACCGCCGCCACCGCCGTCCTGTCGACGGTCGAGGCGCCCCGCTCGGCCGCGTACGCCGCCCTGCTGCACGCCATGCGGGGCGGCGTGGGACGCACCCGCCAGGGCAGCCCGCGCTTCGACCGGCACGGCTTCCCCATGGACCTGAAGGAGCGGATGGCGCGGCGGGCCCGGATGCGGCATCGCGCGGTGACCTCCACGGTCGTCGCGGCGGTCGTCGCGGCGCCGGTGCTGGCGCTGTGGGCGGCGTACCACGGTGCGCCGCTGGCCCCCGAGCACAAGGGGGAAGGTTCCTTCAGCGCCGGCGAGGACCTCGACGGCGTCCAGTACGAGAAGGCCGGTGCCGCGGGCGCGGCCGACGCGCGTGGGCGTTCCGACCGCGGCGGCCAGGGCCGCCTGTCGGTCTCCGTCGCCTCCGCCGCCCCCTCGGCGTCGGCCTCCGCGTCCGCCGCGGCCGGTGCCCGCGGATCCGCCTCGCCGTCCGGCGCCTCCGGGGAGACCGGCGAGCACGCGGCACCCCGTACGGGCCGGCTGCTCGTGGAGGCCCGCTCGCGCGGCCACGTGACCGTCGTCACCCTCACCGCCGAGGGCGACGGGCCGGTCCGCTGGAGGGCGGCCACCTCCGAGCCGTGGCTGCGGCTCAGCCGCGGCCACGGCAGGCTGCGCCCGGGGGAGAGCGTGACGCTGACGGTCTCCGTGGACCGCTCGCGGGAGCCCGTGGGGCCCTGGGCGGCACGGATCTGGTTCGACCCGTCGGGCGCGGTGGTCACGATCGAGGGGAGGGGGAGGCAGCAGTCGCCCTCCCCCGACCCCTCGCCGACCCCGTCCGCCCCCGACCCGTCACCGAGCGATCCGCCGAGCCAGAGCCCCTCGGACTCCCCGTCCCCGGTCGAGGGCGAGAACTAGGCCGGGCTCAGGCGTCCTCGCGCCGGTCGCCCGCGCCCGCCGCCGGATCCGCGGGGTGCGGTGCCATCGGCAGCAGCGAGGAGAGCCGCTGCTCGCACAGCTCGACGAGCCGCGCGTAGGCCCGCGGCCCCATCAGCTCCGTGAGTTCCGCCCGGTACGAGACGTAGACCGGTTCACCCGCGCCGTGCGCGGACCGCGCCCCCGTGCACCACCAGTGCAGGTCGTGCCCGCCGGGGCCCCAGCCGCGCCGGTCGTACTCGCCGATCGAGATCATCAGCACCCGCGTGTCGTCGGGGCGGTCCACCCAGTCGTACGTCCGCCGGATCGGCAGCTGCCAGCACACGTCCGGTTTGGTCTCCAGCGGCTCGCGGCCCTCCCTGAGCGCCAGCGTGTGCAGCGCGCAGCCGGCGCCCGCGGGGAAGCCGGGGCGGTTGAGGAAGATGCAGGCCCCCTGGTGCCTCCGGGTCTGCCGGTCGCCGTCCTCGTTGACCTCGGTCCAGCCGTCCTCCTCGCCGACCGCGTGGAACTGCCACAGCTCGGGGGTGAGCCGCTCCACGTGACCCGCGACGCGCTTCTCGTCGTCGTCGTCCGAGAAGTGGGCGCCCAGGGTGCAGCACCCGTCGCTCGCCCGGCCCGCCTCGATGCCCTCGCAGCCGCGGCCGAAGACGCAGTTCCACCGTGAGGTGAGCCACGTCAGGTCGCACCGGAAGACCTGTTCCTCGTCCGCCGGATCGGGGAACTCGACCCATGCGCGCGGGAAATCGAGCCCGACCTCGTCCGACACGTCCGGGTGATGCTGCCGCTTCGTCGCCTTTTTCACCTTCGCCACGATGTCAGGGTAAGCATGTGAAGCTTCTCGAGTGGTCACCCGCGCAGGTGCCCATACCCCGCATGTCTTCGGTCCGAGTCCGGCGCAGTAGCGTTCCGGGCATGAGACTCGGTGTCCTCGACGTGGGTTCGAATACCGTCCACCTTCTGGTCATGGACGCGCACCCGGGCGCGCGCCCGCTCCCCGCCTACTCCCACAAGGCGGAGCTGCGGCTGGCGGAGCTGCTGGACGAGGAGGGCGCGATCCGCGAGGACGGCGTGCGCCGGCTGGTCGCCCAGGTCGCCGAGGCCCTGGTCGTCGCCGAGGACAAGGGAGTCGAGGACGTCCTGCCCTTCGCCACCAGCGCGGTGCGCGAGGCGGCCAACGGCGAGCAGGTGCTCGCCCGGGTCGCCGCGGAGACCGGGGTCAACCTGACCGTGCTGTCCGGGGAGGACGAGGCGCGGCTCACCTTCCTCGCCGCCCGGCGCTGGTTCGGCTGGTCCTCCGGCCGGCTGCTCATGCTGGACATCGGCGGCGGCTCCCTGGAGGTCGCGTACGGCATGGACGAGGACCCGGACGCCGCGGTCTCCCTGCCGCTCGGCGCCGGCCGGCTCACCAGCGGCTGGCTCCCCGGCGACCCGCCCACCGCCGACGACGTGCGCGGGCTGCGCAAGCACGTACGGGCCGAGATCGCCCGCACCGTCGCCGAGTTCAGCCGGCTCGGGGCGCCCGACCACGTGGTGGGCACCTCCAAGACCTTCAAGCAGCTGGCCCGGATCGCGGGCGCGGCGCGCTCCGCCGAGGGCCTGTACGTGCAGCGCACGCTCACCCGCAGGACGCTGGAGGAGTGGGTGCCGAGGCTGGCCGCCATGACCGAGGGCGCCCGCCGGGAGCTCCCGGGCGTGTCGGAGGGCCGGGCCCGCCAGCTGCTGGCCGGGGCACTCGTCGCGGACGCGGCGATGGACCTGTTCGGGGTCACCGAGCTGGAGGTCTGCCCGTGGGCGCTGCGTGAGGGCGTCATCCTGCGCCGTCTCGACCTGATGACGAGCGACCGGGGCTGAGGGCGGCGCACACGGCGCGCCGGCCGTGCGGCCGGTGCGCCACCCGCGTGTCGATCGCGTCACGTCGGCCGGGTGCGGTGTGCCGCTCGGCCGACCGGCCGCCGTACGCTGTTCCCCGTGGCAGCCCCTGACCCTGTGGACCCGAACGGACACACCGTGCGCGTACCGGACGCGAAGGTCGCGCTGTCCACGGCCTCGGTCTACCCCGAGTCCACCGCGACGGCCTTCGAGATCGCGGCCCGGCTGGGCTACGACGGCGTCGAGGTGATGGTGTGGACCGACCCGGTCAGCCAGGACATCGAGGCCCTGCGCCGGCTGTCGGACTACCACGCCATCCCGATCCTGGCGGTGCACGCGCCCTGCCTGCTGATCACCCAGCGGGTCTGGTCGACCGACCCGTGGGTGAAGCTGCAACGGGCCCAGGCGGCGGCGGAGAAGCTGGGCGCCTCGACCGTGGTCGTCCACCCGCCGTTCCGCTGGCAGCGCAGCTACGCGCGGGAGTTCGTGGCCGGCATCTGGCGGATGGCCGACGAGACCGACGTCCGGTTCGCGGTCGAGAACATGTACCCGTGGCGCTACCGCGACCGGGAGATGCTCGCCTACGCGCCCGACTGGGACCCCACCACGGACGACTACCGGCACTTCACCATCGACCTGTCGCACACCGCCACGGCCAGGACCGAGACGCTGGAGATGCTCGACCGCATGGGCGACCGGCTCGGCCACGTCCACCTGGCCGACGGCAGCGGCTCCGGCAAGGACGAGCACCTGGTGCCCGGACGCGGCAAGCAGCCCTGCGCCGAGGTGCTGGAGGGCCTGGCCTCGCGCGGCTTCGACGGCCATGTGGTCATCGAGGTCAACACCCGGCGCGCGATGTCGGCCGCCGAGCGCGAGGCGGACCTCGCCGAAGCGCTGGCCTTCACCCGGCTGCACCTGGCCGCGGCCGCGCGGGTGCGCTGATGGCCCAGGAAGGCGGCGGCACCGGCAAGCGCGGCCGCGGCCGCCCCGCCGGGAGCCGCTCGGGCACCCCCGAGACCCGCGACCGGATCCTCGCCGCGGCCCGCGAGGAGTTCTCCGCCCGCGGCTACGACAAGACCTCGATCCGCTCCATCGCCAAGTCCGCGGGCGTGGACTCCTCGCTGGTGCACCACTACTTCGGGGCGAAGGAGCAGATCTTCGCCGCGTCCATCGAGCTGAGCTTCGAGCCCGCCTTCGGCGTTCCCGACGTCCTCGCGGCCGGCCCCGAGGGCGTCGGCGAGCGGCTGGCCCGCTTCTTCGTCGCCATCTGGGAGAACCCGGTCTCCCGGGCCCCCATGCTGGCGATCCTCCGCTCCGCCGTGACGAACGACACCGCCGCGAGCGTGCTGCGCGGGATCGTCCTGCGGCGGCTGCTGGAGCGGGTCGCCTCGGAGCTGAAGGTCCCCGAGCCCCGGCTCCGCGCGGAACTCGCGGGCGCCCAGATGATCGGCATCGCGATGATGCGCTACGTCATCAGGATCGAGCCGCTGGCGTCGGCGGACCTGGAGGAGGTCGTCGCCCTCGTCGCGCCGACGCTCCAGCGCTACCTGACCGATCCCGGACCCGTCACGGGCTGAGCCGGCACCACGGCGAACGGGCCGACAAGAGGAAGAGCACCCCGTCGCGACCGGGCCCGGAGTCTCATCCACACCGTGGACTCGCCGTCCGCAATACGGACACACCGCCGTGCGCCACGACCGGAGGCGTACGCTCGAAAGCTCCGGATGGAAACGTAGGGAGTGGTCCCCGTGCCCGAGCTGAGGTCCCGCACAGTCACCCACGGCCGCAACATGGCGGGCGCCCGTGCCCTCATGCGGGCCTCGGGCGTAGCGAGCGAGGACATCGGCAAGCCGATCATCGCGGTGGCCAACAGCTTCACGGAGTTCGTGCCCGGGCACACCCACCTCCAGCCCGTCGGCCGCATCGTCAGCGACGCGATCAAGGCCGCGGGTGCCGTGCCGCGCGAGTTCAACACGATCGCCGTCGACGACGGCATCGCCATGGGCCACGGCGGCATGCTCTACTCGCTGCCCTCCCGCGACCTGATCGCCGACTCCGTCGAGTACATGGTCGAGGCGCACTGCGCCGACGCGCTGATCTGCATCTCCAACTGCGACAAGATCACCCCGGGCATGCTGATGGCCGCCCTGCGCCTCAACATCCCCACCGTCTTCGTCTCCGGCGGCCCCATGGAGGCCGGCCGCGCCACCCTCGTCGACGGCACGGTGCGCACCCTCGACCTGATCGACGCGATCGCCGACGCCGTCAACGACAAGGTCTCCGACGAGGACATCCTCCGCATCGAGGAGAACGCCTGTCCCACCTGTGGCTCGTGTTCTGGCATGTTCACCGCCAACTCGATGAACTGCCTCACCGAGGCGATGGGCCTGTCCCTGCCCGGCAACGGCTCGGTCCTGGCCACGCACACGGCCCGCAAGGCGCTGTACGAGGACGCCGGCCGTACCGTCGTCGACCTCACCCGGCGCTACTACGAGCAGGACGACGAGTCCGTGCTGCCGCGCTCCATCGCCACCTTCGACGCGTTCGAGAACGCCATGGCCCTCGACATCGCCATGGGCGGCTCCACCAACACGATCCTCCACCTGCTCGCCGCGGCCCAGGAGGCCGGCGTCCCCTTCGGCCTGACCGACATCGACGCCGTCTCGCGCCGTGTGCCGTGCCTCGCCAAGGTCGCGCCCAACGTCGCGAAGAACCGCACGTACTACATGGAGGACGTGCACCGCGCCGGCGGCATCCCCGCCCTGCTGGGCGAGCTCCACCGCGGCGGCCTGCTCAACGAGGACGTCCACGCGGTCCACTCCCCGTCGCTGGCCGACTGGCTCAAGACCTGGGACGTCCGCGGCGGCTCCCCCTCCGCCGAGGCCGAGGAACTCTGGCACGCCGCCCCCGGCTGCGTCCGCTCCGCCGAGGCCTTCTCCCAGTCCGAGCGCTGGGAGGCCCTGGACACCGACGCCGCGGAGGGCTGCATCCGCTCCGTCGAGCACGCCTACTCCAAGGACGGCGGCCTGGCCGTGCTGCACGGCAACCTCGCCGTCGACGGTTGCGTGGTGAAGACCGCGGGCGTGGACGAGTCCATCTGGACCTTCGAGGGCCCGGCCGTGGTCTGCGAGTCCCAGGAGGAGGCCGTCGACAAGATCCTCCGCAAGGAGATCACGGAGGGCGACGTGGTCGTCATCCGCTACGAGGGCCCCAAGGGCGGCCCCGGCATGCAGGAGATGCTCTACCCCACCTCGTTCCTCAAGGGCCGCGGCCTCGGCAAGAGCTGCGCCCTGATCACCGACGGCCGCTTCTCGGGAGGCACCTCAGGCCTCTCCATCGGCCACGCCTCGCCCGAGGCGGCGTCCGGCGGCACGATCGCCCTCGTCGAGGACGGCGACCGCATCCGCATCGACATCCCCGGCCGCAGCATCGAACTCCTCGTCCCCGAGGAGGATCTGGCCGCCCGCCGCACCGCCCTCGGCGGCACCTACGCCCCCAAGGCCCGCGACCGCAAGGTCTCCCTGGCCCTCAAGGCCTACGCCGCGATGGCCACCAGCGCCGACAAGGGCGCCGTCCGCGACGTCTCCAAGCTCGAGCGCTGACCCCGGGACACCCGGGCCCCTCGTCTTTCCCCTGGACCCCTTCCGCCGATCCCCGTGATCACCAGCGGGAGGGGTCCTCGGCGTCCACGGCGAACACGCTGCCGTCGGGCGCGGTCGCGAACACCTTCCCGTCGGCGACGAGAGGGGAGGGCGGGGACTCGGTGTTGCCGGGCCCGTCGCCCAGGCGGGGTTTCGTCTGCCCGAGGAACACGCCCCGCTCGGTGTCGACGGCAAGCAGCCGTCCGTCGCTGGAGGAGAGGTACAGACGGTCTCCCACGACGACGGGCCGGGAGCCGTCGCTGACCGAGGTCTCCAGTCGCCAGGACCGGGCCCGCGCCTCGGACCCGCCCGAACCACCGGTGTCGACGGCCAGCAACGTGCCGCCGTACCCCAGTACGTACACCGCGTCATCGCGGACCACCGCCTGTGCGGCGTCCAGCGGTTTGGCGAGGGGGAAACGCCTGGTCGTGCCGTCGCGCAGGTCCAGTCGGAGAACGGCGTCGGTACGGGAGTACGCGTCGGAGGAGGCGAGGTAGACACCGGAAGCGGAAGCCCCGACGACGTCGAGGTCCCCGTCGAGGCGGTGCTGCCCCGACAGCTTTCCGTCGGCCGGGTCCACCGAGCTCACCAAGGTGTGCTTTCCGTCGCCCGACACCTCGGTGGCATAAGCGGTTGCGGAGCCCTGGAGCGTCGTGAAGACCGGCAGCGAATGACCATGCAGCTTCTTGTGCCACCGCTCTGTGCCGGTCCGGCCGTCGACGGCGGTCACCGAACCGTCGCGCCCCACGAGCAGCACCGAATCGGCGGCATCGTAGAAGGCACCGTAGGCGGCGGAGATGTCGAGTGCCCAGATCGACTTGCCGTCGGCCGGGTCCAGGCCTTCGAGACGCTTCCCACCGCGGGTGACCACGCGCAGGACCCCGTGGTCGAGAACGGGAGGGTGGGACGACTTCCGTACGTCGTCCACGCCGGGATCGCCGTGGACGGACCACTGCAGGAGTCCGTTGCGCGGGTCGACCTTCGCCGCGTTTACGCCCCGCTGGGAGCAGAACAGGAAGTGCGTCGCATACGTGCAGCCTGCCAGCGCGTTCTCCGTCGTACCGCCGAGCAGGGAAGTGGACCAGGGCTGAAATCCCACGGAGGAAGCGGTGCTTGCCGTGTGACGGGCATCGCCGAAGGGGCTGCCGTAAACCTGGATCGCGGTGACGCCTCCGGCGATCAGCAGCGCCGACGTCGCCGCCACCGCGGCGATCCGGCTCATGCCGCGCCCACCGCTGCCCGAGCTCCTACGGGACGGGGATTCCCCGGCGCTCCGTGATTCCTCGGAGGCGGCCCGGCGCTGCGCGGGGATGAGACCTTCGGTGTCGAGCCTTTCGACGTCGAAGGCGCTGAAGGTCTGTGTGTCGTAGGAGGCCGAGATCGTCCTGAGCTCGGTCATCAGCGCGTCCGGTGTGGGCCGGTCATCGGGGTCCTTGGCGAGGCAACGCCGGATGAGCGGGAGCAGATCCGCGGGTATGCCCGTCAATTCGGGCTCGTCGTGGACCACCTGGTACGCCACGATGTACGGGCTGTCGGAGTCGAAGGGGCTGCGCCCGGTGGCGGCGTGCACCAGGACGCTCGCCATCGCGAAGACATCGGCTGCCGGGCCCACCGACCGGGGTCGCCGGAACTGTTCGGGAGCCATGAACGGAGGGGTCCCGATGAGCTTGCCCGTCTCGGTGCGCAGTTCGCTGTCCGAGGGGCGGGAGATGCCGAAGTCGATCACCTTCGGACCGTCGGCGGCCAGCAGCACGTTGCTCGGCTTGAGATCCCGGTGGACGACGCCCGCTCGGTGAATATCGCGCAAGGCCTCGGCGAGGCCCGCCATCAGATAGCGCACCTGGGCCGGTGCCACCGGACCGTTCCGCTTCACGAAAGCCGCCAGTGTCGGCCCGGGTATGTACAGCGTGGCCATCCACGGCCGCTCGGCCTCGGGATCGGCGTCGACGACGGGCGCGGTGAAGGCCCCGCTCACGAGGCGGGCGGCGGTGACCTCCTGCCGGAAACGCGCCCTGAACTCGGCGTCCTTCGCGAACTCCTCATGCACGACCTTCACGGCCAGGCGCATGCCTGAGGTGGAGCGCGACAGGTGGACCACGCCCATGCCGCCGGAGCCGAGCCGGCCCTCGAGCCGGTACTGCCCCGCGTATTCCGGATGTTCCGCTTCCGGGTCGGTCCCGGTTCTCCGCACTGGCGGCATGGCCCACCCCCGTGTGTTCGTCCACAGCCGCAACTCGGTGAGCCTAGTGGATCCTCGTAACGACGACGGCTCGAATTGCTAGCCTGCACTTGACAGAGCGTGAATCTGCACGGGGGAGAACCAGTGGCCGAGAAGAGCCTTGACGAACCGGCGGCCGAGCAGGACGAGAAGGCCGTGGCCGCCGCCGACGTTTCCTTGGTGTACTACTCCGTTGCGCCCGGTACGCGGCTCAACGTCCGTAGCGGTCCGGGCACCAGCTACCAGATCGTCAAAATCCTGCCGTACGACCAGAAGGTGCCGATCTTCTGCCAGACGCCGGGTACGAGCGTGAGCGGCTACTACGGCACCTCGAACATCTGGGACCGGATCGGTCCCAACCAGTACGTCTCTGACGCGTACGTGCACACCGGCAGCGACGGGTACGTCGCCGGACGCTGCGTCTGACACGGGATCGCGGGCCGGGAACGGTCACGCCTCCTCGCATCTCATGCACCATGCACCGCCGGGCTCCGTGGCTTGCCAGGGGGCCCTCGGCGTGTGCGTCCACAAGTGGTCCGTCCATCGGAGGAATGCGTTGAGCGAGAACAAGGACAAGAGCAGGCGCGCGGTACTCGCCTCCGGCGTGGCGGTGCTGACCGGGGCGGCGCTCCCGGTGCTCGGCGGCGCTGGGGATGCCGCGGCGGCCCCGGCTTCGGCGTCGAGCGATCTCATCTACTACTCGGTCGCGCCGGACGTGCGTCTCAATGTCCGCTCCGGGCCTGGCAGCAACTATCACATCGTCAAGGTCCTCCCCTATGACGCCAAGGTGCCCCTCTTCTGCCAGACCCCCGGTACGACGGAGAGCGGCTACTACGGCACCTCGAACATCTGGGACTGCATCGGCACCAACCAGTACGTCTCCGACACCTACGTGCACACCGGCCGCGACGGGTACGTCACGTCGCGCTGCAGCTGACGCGGCGGCATCTCGCCGCGATGTCCTGGATCGGTACTGCGGGAGGAACGCGTTGAGCAACAGCAGGCGCGCGGCGCTCGTGACGGGAGCGGCCGCGATGGCCGGTGCGGTCCTCCTCGTTCTGGGAGGCGCCGCCGAAGCCGTGGCGGCCCCGAATCTCGTGTACTACCCGGCAGCCCCCGGGGTGCGCGTCAACGTGCGCAGCGGCCCGGGCACCAGTTTCCAGCTCCTGAGGACCCTGCCCTACGACCAGAAGATGCCGATCTTCTGCCAGACGCCGGGTGAGACGGTGAGCGGCTACTACGGCACGTCGAACATCTGGGACCGGATCGGACCGGACCAGTACGTGGCCGACGTCAACATCCTGACCGGCAGCGACGGTTACGTCGCCCCGCGCTGCACCTGACCGAGCCCGCACGGTGGGTCGCGCCCGTGTCCCACGGGGAAGAACAACCCCCATGACCACACAGCCGGCCCACCGCGTGCTCGCCCGGTCCTTCGACACCGTTGCCGCGCAGTACGCCGCGGCCCGCCCCGGTTACCCCGGAGAGGTGTTCGACGCCGTCGAGGAGATCGGCGGCCGGTCCTTCGCCGGGGCCGCGGTCCTGGACGTGGGGGCCGGGACGGGGATCGCCACGGCGCTGATGCGGGCGCGCGGGGCGCACGTGACGGCCGTGGAGCCCGGGGCGGGGATGGCGGCGCAACTGCGGGCGGGTCAGCCCGAAGTGGCGCTGGTGCGCGCGGACGGGGACGCGCTGCCGTTCGCGTCCGGGGTGGCGGACTTCGTGACGTACGCCCAGGCCTGGCACTGGACGGACCCGGCGAAGTCCTCCCCCGAGGCGGCGCGGGTGCTGCGCCCGGGCGGCGCGCTCGCGCTGTGGTGGAACGTGCCGGACACCGGGGTCGCCTGGGTGCGGGAGCAGGAGGAGCGGCTGGCCCGGGCGGTGCCCCGCTACCACGAGAACGGCCTGACGGGCACGGCGCAGGACATCCTCCGCTCGCTCGGCTCCCGTCTGGGGATGCGCACCGAGACCCGCGTCCTGCGCTGGTCGCGCACCGTCCCGCTGGACACGCACCTCACGATGCTGGGCAGCCGCTCCTACTTCGCCGTGCTCGCCCCTGACACCGCCCGCCGCATCCTCGCCGACGAGCGGCGCGCGCTGCTCGCGCTCTTCCCGGACGGGCAGGTGGCCGAGCCGTACAAGGTCGACCTGACGGTGGCGGTGAAGAGGACCGGCGGACGCTAGCCGGCCCGCCGCCTCCCCGCCACGGAGCCGACCACGCCGACCACGCCCGCGACGAGGACCCCTCGCCACAGGCCGTCCCAGAGGCTGCCGAAGAAGCCCTCCGAGGTCAGGATCTGGCGCACCACGACGTCGGTGACGAGCAGCATCCCGGCCGGCACCAGTGCGACGCGCCAGGGGTGGGCGGCCGCCCAGCGGCGTATGCGGCGGTCGGCGCGCGGGCCGCGGCCGGTCACCGCGCCGGCGCCACCGACGAGGAAGAAGAGCATCAGCGCGACGGACACGGCGCCCGCGACGACGCCGAGCCCGAAGTCTCCGCCCAGGGCGGAGGCGGCGAGGGACACCCCGCCGCCGATCGCGCCGACGGCCGCCGCCGGACGCCACGGCCCGAGGGTGGCCGAGGCCACCGCGAGCTGCCGCTTCTCGGCTCCGGTCACGTCCCGGGATCCATCGGTAGAACGCCTCATATGGCCACGGTCACTCCGCTTCGTCCCCGAAGCCATAGGGGATGACCCTGAGACGGCCCGGAACCGTGCGTCAGGGGCGTCGCCCCCTCCCGCCCGGTCCCGGGCCGCCGCGTCACACCGGTGCGCCCTGCACCCGGACCGGCGTCACCCCCTCCTCGTTGTGCCGCTCGGCCCAGCCGAGCAGAGCCATGCCGCAGGCGTGGTCGAGGTGCCGCAGCCGGCGCAGGTCCAGCTCCATCGGGCGGTCGCGGGGCAGTGCCTCCAGCTGTTCCAGCAGCTTGGGCAGCCGCAGGAAGGTGGCGTTGCCCAGAACGCGGACGACGATCGGGCCCTCACCCTTGTCGTGGATCTCCACATGGGTCTGCGAGGTCTCCCAGGCCGCCTTGACCACGGCCGTGAGCAGCCCGATGAGCACGCCCTCGAACATGTTGGTGACCACGATGCCCGTCGCGGTCACGATCAGGACGACGGCCTCGCCCCGGTGCTCGCGCCACAGCGGAACGATCTCCTTCACCGGTACGAGCTTCCAGCCGGCGTGCACCAGCACGCCCGCCAGCGCGGCGACCGGGATCACCCCGAGCGCGGCGGGGAGCAGCGCGGCGAACAGCAGCAGCCACACGCCGTGCAGCACACGTGCCGCCTTCGTACGGGCACCCGCCTGCACATTGGCGGCGCTGCGCACGATGACCGCGGTCATCGGCAGGGCCCCGAGCGCCCCGCAGACGGCGTTGCCCGTGCCCTGTGCGATGAGTTCCCTGTCGTAGTCGGTGCGCGGCCCGTCGTGCAGCCGGTCCACCGCGGCGGCGCTGAACAGGCTCTCGGCGGATGCGATCAGGGTGAAGGCCAGCACGGTCCCGATCATGGACAGGCTCGCCAGCCCCGCGAACTGCTCGGCGCCGGGCGGCTGGACGACGTCGAGCAGCCCCGCCACCTCGACGCGCTCGACCGGCAGGTCGAACAGCACGACCGCGCCCGTGGCGAGCGCGACCGCCGCCAACTGCCCCGGCAGCAGCCGCGCCGCGCGCGGGATGCGGGGCCACAGGACGAGCACCGCGATGGTGCCCGCGCCGACGGCGAGCGCGGTGAGCGCCGTGGGGGAGACGACGGTGCCCGCGACCAGTCCGGGTAATCCGGCGATCTTCGCCGGGCCGCCGGCCGGTGCCGCGGTGTCGGTCAGGGCGTAGACCTGTCCGGCGATCAGCACCAGGCCGATGCCGGCCAGCATGCCCTGGACGACGGCGACGGAGATGGCCCGGAACCAGCGGCCGAGCCGGAGCACGCCCATGGCGAGCTGCAGCGCGCCGGCGCAGAGCACGAGCACGCCCAGCGAGGGCAGCCCGAACTCCTCGACCGCCTCATAGACAAGGACGGTCAGCCCGGCGGCCGGGCCGGACACCTGGAGGCTGCTGCCGGGGAGTATGCCGGTCACGATGCCGCCGACGATGCCGGTGACCAGACCGAGTTCGGCCGGCACCCCGGAGGCGACGGCCACGCCCACGCACAGCGGCAGGGCGACGAGGAAGACGACGAGGGAGGCGGTGACGTCGGCGCGCAGCGACTGCGGACGGGGCAGTCGCGACGCGGCGCTGATGAGGCGGCTCACCGGGCGGGGGTGGGGGTGAGGGAGCCGCGGACGGGCCGCGGGGGCCGGACGGCTGGTGGGGGGAAGGAGGAACAGGAGGTGGGGGATGGGGGGATGAAGGTCTTCACGCGGGTGTCCTCCATTGCGCCCCGGCGCCGGCGTGGGCGGGGGCGTACGTGGTCGTGCGGTGTGGGGGGTCGGTCTCCCGGATCGCGGGCGCCGCGTACGAGTGCATGTGCGTGCACGTGGACGCGCGGGCGCCGGCGAGGACCCGGGCCGGGGTAGGGCCCGGGCCGCGGGCGACGACCGCGGTCAGGAGGGGGGAGCAGGCGGCAGGCCGTGCCTCAGCAGCGGAACGCGCCGTGGGCGACCGGTAGTTCTCCTGATCTGGAGAGGGGTACGGCCTGCCGGGCGGTCCGCGGCGCCGTCACGGCGGCGGACACCTGGGCGTCGTCCACCGGAACCGTCTCGTCGGTTCCGGTGGCGCCCCGCGGAGCGGATGCCGGGGCCGGGACGCTCACCGTCCCGGGCAGCACCAGGCGTATGCCGTTGCTCCCGTGCCTCCGTGCGAGGCAGTTGCGGGTCTCGGGCTCCGCGCGAGCCACCGTCGTGCCCGTGCCGCGGCCGGAGGAGGCGGGAACGGGCTCGGCGGCGGCGCAGCCTATCGCCGCGAACAGGGAGAGCAGCAGTGCCGCCATGACGGCGACAGCACGCGCAACTCCCTTGGCCGATACCACAGGTGCCCCCGTTCGGATGCGTAGCCGCCCTTCATTTTGCGCAGACAGCCACTCCATTTTGCAAGCTCTTTAAGTAAACGGAGCGTAAATGATTCGTCACTCAAACGGATACATCTGCCGCTTCTTGACGTCCCGACAGGTCCCGGAGCACTATTCACCGCATGATGAATAAAGCCGAGGAGCCCCGGGAACCGGGCCCCGGATCCGCCGTGCACACCTCCGGGCTCACCGTCGTCCGCGGTGGCCGCACCGTCCTGGACGCCCTGGAGTTCACCGTCCCCCGAGGCGAGATCACCGGCCTGCTGGGCCCCAGCGGCTGCGGCAAGTCGACCCTCATGCGCGCCGTCGTCGGCACCCAGGCGGCCATCACCGGCACCCTCGACGTCCTCGGCCTGCCCGCCGGCCACCGCGACCTGCGCCCCCGCGTCGGCTACGTGACCCAGGCCGCCTCCGTCTACCTCGACCTGACCGTCCGCCAGAACCTCGCGTACTTCGCCGCCGTCCTCGGCGGCGACGCCCCCGGACACGTCGAACGCGCCATCGCCGACGTCGACCTGACCTCCCACGCCACCGCCCTCGCCGGCAACCTCTCCGGCGGACAGCTGGGCCGCGTCTCCCTCGCCGTGGCGCTGCTCGGCACCCCCGAACTGCTCGTGCTCGACGAACCCACCGTCGGCCTCGACCCCGTCCTGCGCCGCGACCTGTGGGAGCTCTTCCACCGCCTCGCCGCCGAACGGGGCGCGACCCTCCTCGTCTCCAGCCACGTCATGGACGAGGCCGAGCGCTGCCACCGGCTCCTCCTGATGCGCGAGGGGCGCATCCTCGCCCAGGGCGCCCCCGACGCGCTCCGCGCGCGCACCGGCGCCCCCACCGTCGAGGACGCCTTCCTCCGCCTCGTCGACGAGGCCGCCGGAAAGCTCCCCCACCAGGCCGAGGAGAACGTCCGATGAGCACGCGCCGCACCCTCGCCACCGCCCGCCGCGTACTGCTGCAACTGCGTCACGACCCGCGCACCATCGCCCTGATGGTCGTCGTGCCCTGCGTCCTGCTGACCCTGCTGTCCTGGGTGTACGACGCCAGCCCGCGCACCTTCGACACCGTCGGCGCCTCGCTGCTGGGCATCTTCCCGCTCATCACGATGTTCCTGGTCACCTCCATCGCGACGCTGCGCGAACGCACCTCCGGCACCCTGGAGCGCCTGCTGTCCATGCCGCTCGGCAAGGGCGACCTGCTCGCCGGGTACGCCCTCGCCTTCGGCGCCGTCGCCGTCGTCCAGGCGGCCCTCGCCACCGGGCTCGCCGTCCTCGCGCTCGGCCTCGACGTCACCGGCTCCGCCTGGCTGCTGCTCGTGGTCGCCCTCGCCGACGCCTGCCTCGGCACCGCCCTCGGACTCTTCGTCAGCGCCTTCGCCACCAGCGAGTTCCAGGCCGTGCAGTTCATGCCCGCCGTGCTGCTCCCGCAGATCCTGCTCTGCGGACTGCTCATGCCGCGCGACCGGATGCAGCCCGTGCTGGAGGCCATCTCCAACGTGCTGCCGATGTCGTACGCCGTCGACGGCATGCAGCAGGTGCTCACCCACACCGGCGTCACCGGTGACTTCGTCCGCGACCTCGCCGTCGTCGCCGGCAGCGCCGCCCTCGCCCTCGCCCTCGGCGCGGCCACGCTCCGCCGCCGTACGGCCTGATCCCCGCGGGTGACCGCACCGTGGACGGCACGGCCTCCGGGCCGTCCACGGTGCGAGGATGGCCCCATGACGCAGAAAGTCGCGGTGCTCGGCACCGGCAAGATCGGTGAGGCCCTGCTGTCGGGCATGCTCCGTGCCGGCTGGAAGCCGGAGAACCTGCTGGTGACCGCGCGCCGCCCGGCCCGCGCCCAGGAGCTGCACGCCCGCCACGGCGTCGAGTCGGTCTCCAACGAGGAGGCGGCCAAGACCGCCGACACCCTCATCCTCGCCGTCAAGCCCCAGGACATGTCCGCCCTCCTGGAGGAGCTCGCCCCGCACGTCGCCGCCGACCGGCTGATCATCAGCGCCGCGGCCGGCGTCCCGACGTCGTTCTTCGAGGAGCGCCTCGCGGACGGCATCGCGGTCGTCCGCGTCATGCCCAACACCCCGGTCCTGGTCGACGAGGGCATGTCCGTCATCTCCGCCGGCAGCCACGCAGCCGAGGAGCACCTGCTGCGCACCGAGGAGATCTTCCAGCCGGTCGGCAAGACCCTGCGCATCCCCGAGTACCAGCAGGACGCCGCCACCGCCCTGTCCGGCTCCGGACCCGCGTACTTCTACTACCTGGTCGAGGCCATGACCGACGCCGGCATCCTCCTCGGCCTGCCGCGCGCCCAGGCCCACGACCTGATCGTGCAGTCCGCGATCGGCGCCGCCGTGATGCTGCGCGACAGCGGCGAGCACCCCGTCAAGCTCCGCGAGGCCGTCACCTCACCCGCCGGCACCACCATCAACGCCATCCGGGAACTGGAGAAGCACGGCGTGCGCCACGCCCTGATCGCCGCCCTGGAGGCCGCCCGCGACCGCAGCCGCGAGCTGGCCTCCGGCAACGGCTGACCGACCGCCGGCCGAAGCGGCGTCCCGCCGCCGCCGGCACGTCCTCAGCCCGGCGGCAGCAGCCCGATCGCCCGGTAGGCCGCGTCGACCGTCGGGCGGGCCAGGGCCCGCGCCCGCTCGGCACCTTCCCTGAGCACCCCGTCCACGTACCCGGGATCGGCCACCAGCTCCGCATGCCGTTCCCGCAACGGCCGCAGCTCCTCCACCACCGCCTCGGCGGCGTCCTTCTTCAAGGCGCCGTACGAGTCGTACCCCGCCGCGAGGTCCTGCGGCGCCCGCCCGGTGCACGCGGCCAGGATCTCCAGCAGGTTGGCCACCCCGGGCCGCTCCTGCGGGTCGTACTCCACGTCCCGCCCGCTGTCCGTCACCGCCCGCAGTACCTTCCTGCGGACGACCTCCGGCTCGTCGAGGAGGTAGACGATCCCCGGACCGGTGTCCTCGGACTTCCCCATCTTCGAACCCGGGTCCTGCAGGTTCATCACCCGCGCCGCCACCTGCGGCAGCACCGCCCGGGGGACGGTGAACACGGGCCCGTACCGGTGGTTGAACCGCGCCGCCAGATCCCTGGTCAGCTCGACGTGCTGCGCCTGGTCGTCCCCGACGGGCACCTCGTCCGCCCCGTACGCCAGGATGTCCGCCGCCATCAGCACGGGGTACGTCAGCAGGGACAGCCGCAGACTGCCGCCGCGCCGCTGCTCCCTGGCCGCCTTCTCCTTGTACTGCACCATCCGCCGCATCTCCCCGTCCATGGCGGTGCATTCGAGGAGGTACGCCAGCCGGGTGTGCTCGTCCACATGGCTCTGCACGAAGAGCGTGCAGACCCGCGGGTCGAGGCCGGCCGCCAGCAGGAGCGTCGCCGCCTGCCGGCTCAGCCGCCGTACGCGGGCCGGATCGTGCTCGACGGTGAGCGCGTGCAGGTCCACGACGCAGAAGAGCGACTCGGCCCGGTGCTGGTCCACAGCCGCCCACTGCCGCACGGCGCCCAGGTAGTTGCCCAGGGTCAGGTGCCCCGTCGGCTTGATCCCGCTGAAGACCCTCGTCATCGGTGTTCCTTCCGGCTGTGGGTCGCCGCGGTCGGCGGGCCGGGAGCAGAAACACCTACGGCCGCCGAAGCGGCGGCCGTTGGGTGCATGCGCTGGGTGGTCGGCCGCCGTCAGGCGGCCCACCACAGGTACGAGTGCGCATGCTCGGTCATGGCTCGAAGGTAACGCGCAAACCTGTTGACGGCCACAGGTTTGAAGCACCGTGGGGCGTGGTGTAGTGTTCTCTAGCTGCCTCGGACGGGTTCACCTTTCCAACGGCGGCCACTCAAGCCGCCCGGCGGCAAACCACTACCGCACGATCTCCCCTCGGGGACGATTTCGGCATGCCGAAATCGAACCGAATGGCTCGATTATGAACCGCCGGGGAAATCCGCTAACGTAGTGGACACGCCGGAAGGCGCGAAACAAAAACCCCGCTCCAACAGGGGGCCGGAAACGAAGAGCGGAAACGCGAAACGGATCTGGTAAGGTTGGAGACAACGAAGGGAAAGCCCGGAGGGGCCGGTGAAACGGTCTCGAAGGAAGCTTCCGTTCCTTGAGAACTCAACAGCGTGCCAAAAGTCAACGCCAGATATGTTGATACCCCGTCCATCTCGGACGAGGTTCCT
>NZ_JARAVM010000052.1:0-40784 GCF_033792735.1 Streptomyces sp. PA03-3a | reverse complement strand
GACCGAACCGCCCGCGGCCTTCTGGTACGACGCCAGCAGCGCCGCACCGCCGCGGATGTTGGCCGCCGCGTCGCCGCGCAGTTCCTTCGCCGACAGACCTGTCAGCTTCGCCGCGGCCTGCAGGGTATGCAGCGCCGGGTCGGCCACGAACGACGCGATGTCGCTACGGCCGACCGCTCCGGCGTCACCGCCGGACACCATCTCCGCCGTCACATCGGTCAGGTGCATCGGACCGAAGCCACCGGTGGTGCTGTGCCTGCCGGCGTGCCCGTCCCACGCCGACTCCTGGTACGCCACGGCCAGCAGCAGCTGCTCCGGCACGTGGAACTCCTCGGCCGCCGCAGCGAAGTCGCGCTGCCGGGCGGTGTCCGCCGGCGCGGCACCGGTGGCCTGCGCCGTCAGCGGCACGGCCACCGAACCCGCGACAACCAGCGCACCGGCCGCGGCCAGCAGGCCGGTCCTACGTCGCTTGGCATGCCGACGGGTGGAAGTATCTGATGTCATCAACAATCCCAAATCTTGAACGAATGGAGCCAATTCCGCTGAACGCAGCGCGATGTGACGCGCCGTCGGTCCGGCAGAGGCTCGCGGATTCTACTCACGTCACAACCCCGCGGAACTGAGGCGCCGTCACTATCGAGCCACGCCGTCCCGTTCGCCGCGCAATGCCGGACCGGACGGCCGGCACCAGCGCCGACCGGCCCCGACGCGGCCACCGCCGGAACGTGGACACTCCCACGCGGGCAGCCGGCGGGACGGCGAACGGGAAAGGCACGGGGCTTCACCAGCCGAATTCCGAGAGCCCGCCACAAGTCCCGCCCCCGCGAAGGGAACACGAAGGGAAAGAAAGTGCACAGGCGGCGTCGGCGGAAGAATCCGGCCGGCGTATCGCAGTCGCACGACGTCCCGGTGCGTCACCGCCCCGACGGTGGAAGCTCACGAAGATCCCTCTTCTTGTCCTGACGGGCGTGCGCACGAGAGACGCAGACCCCGGCCAATTGCGCTTGCTGCGTCAAGGAGTAGATCAGGGAAGCGATGCACCATGCAAGTAAGTGCGGAGCATATCGATCCCAACCCGGACATTTATTACCCACATACGGAACAGGAGTCCACCCCTTGGAATCCATCACCGCCTTGACAGGTGACTTTTGGCCGTGGGAAGGTCATCACCACTTCAATGGGTGACGAGGCGGGTCGTGGCGTCGCCGGAACAGGAGAGGCCGCGTGAGCCAGGCTGTGGAATACGACTACGTCGTGGTGGGCGCGGGAACGGCCGGCAGTGTGCTGGCCGCGCGCCTGTCGGAGGACGGCGGCGCCCGCGTCCTGCTGCTGGAGGCCGGCGGTCCCGAGGTGCCCGAGGCGATGCCGACTCCCCCCGCGTGGCCCCGGTTGCTGGGCACGCCGTCCGACTGGGGCGACCGCACGACCGGGCAGGCACCCACCGGGACGCCCGTCGCCCTCGCGCGGGGCCGGGGGCTGGGCGGCTCGTCGGCGATCAACGCCATGGTCTTCACCCGCGGGCACCGCAGTTCCTACGACGCGTGGGCGGCCGGAGGCGCGAAAGGCTGGGACTTCGACGCCCTCCTGCCGTATCTCATGCGCAGCGAGCGCGCCGAGGGCCGCGACCCCCGTACGCGCGGGCAGGACGGACCACTGACCGTGGCCCCCGCCCGCGAGCCGAACCCGGTGCTGGAGGCCTGCCTGGAAGCGGCCGCGGAAGCAGGCCACCGCAGGGCGGCCGACATCAGCTCCGGGCTGGAGGAGGGATTCGGTCTGCCGGACCTGAACATCGTCGACGGCCGGCGCCAGAGCGCGGCCGACGCCTACCTCACCCCCGCGTCCGGACGGGACGGTCTGCGCGTGGTGACCGGTGCGCTCGTCCACCGCGTCCTGCTGGACGGCGACCGCTGCACCGGGGTGGCGTACACCCTCCGGGGAGAGGAGATCACCGCCCGCGCCACGCGCGAGGTGGTCCTCGCGGCCGGCGCCATCGGCACCCCGCACCTGCTCATGCTCTCGGGCATCGGCCCCCGGCGGCACCTGCGGGAGACCGGCGTCGAGGTCGTCCACGACCTGCCCGGCGTCGGCAGCGGCCTGCAGGACCATGTGACGGCCGGCGTGGTCCACTCCGCCGCCCGCCCGGTCCCCGCCGCTCGGAACAACCACGGCGAGGCCCTGGGCCTGCTCCGCAGTACGCCCTCGGCCACCGCCCCCGACCTGCAGATCATCTTCATCGACGTCCCCAGCCATTCGCCGGCGCTCGCGGGGCCGCGCGAGGGGTACACGATCCGCGCCTCGCTGATGCGCCCGCACAGCCGCGGCACGGTTCGGCTCGCCTCGTCCTCGCCGGACACCGCCCCGCTGATCGACCCGCGCTACTACAGCGACCCGCGGGATCTGCGGGCCATGGCCGCCGGCATCCGCGCGGCCCGCGAGATCGGCCGGGCCAGGGCGCTCGACGGCTGGCGCGGCGAGGAGGTCCTGCCCGGCCCGGACGCCGACGACGACGCGGCGCTCGCCGCCTACCTCCACAAGGGGCTGGCGTCCTACTTCCACCCCGTCGGCACGTGCCGGATCGGCACCGGCAAGGACGCCGTGGTCGACGAGGAGCTGAGGGTCCACGGCATCGAGGGGCTGCGCGTCGCCGACGCCTCGGTGATGCCGTCGATCGTCTCGGGGAACACCAACGCGACGGTCTACGGCATCGCCGAGCGGGCCGCCGGGTTCCTCTCGCGGAAGGGAGCGTGACGGCCGTGGCCGAACAGGAGAACCTGCCGGAGCGCGGGGCCCCCGTGGCCCGCCGCGCCATGCTCGGCATGCTCGGTGCCGGCGTCGCCGGCGTCGCCGCGGCGCCCTGGCTGCAACGGGGCTGGGAGAACTTCCTGGGCGCCGCCTCGCAGGCCGACCCCACCGGGCTCACCGGGGTCCTGCCCAACCCGGGCGGCTTCCGCTACTACAGCGTCGTCGGCTCGGTGCCGCGCAAGGACGCGCGGACCTACCGGCTGAAGGTCAACGGCCTGGTCGACCGTCCGCGGACGTACACGCTCGACGACCTCCGCGCGCTCCCGCAGAAGCGGCTCGTACGCGACGTGCTGTGCACCGACGGCTGGCGGGTGGCGGACACCCCCTTCGAGGGCGTCCTGCTGTCCGACCTGCTGGACGCCGCGGGGGTGCGCCCCGAGGGCAAGGCGATCCACTTCACCTGCTTCGACGGCGTCTACACCGAGAGCCTGACCCTCGACCAGGCCCGCCGCCCCGACATGCTGGTCGCCCTGAAGATGCAGGACAAGCCCGTCAGCCATGAGCACGGCGGCCCCGTCCGGCTCTACGCCGCGCCGATGTACTTCTACAAGTCGGCCAAGTGGCTGTCCGGAATCACCGTGACCGACGAGGTCATCCCCGGCTACTGGGAGGAGTACGGCTATGACGTCGACGGCTGGCTCGACGGGGCCGACCGGCGTGGCGACGCGCAGGCCGCCTGAGCGCCCGGCGCGCGTGCTGCGGTTCACCCGGGCCGAACGCTGGGTGCACCGCGGCACCGGTCTGCTGATGCTGCTGTGCCTGACGACCGCGGCCTGCCTCTACCTGGGGCCGCTGGCCCAGCTGGTCGGACGGCGCCATCTGGTCGCGACGGTCCACGAGTGGTCGGGGATCCTGCTGCCGCTGCCCCTCCTGCTGGGGCTCGTCTCGCCGGCCTTCCGCGCCGACCTGCGCAGGCTGAACCGGTTCGCGGCGTACGACAGGCGCTGGCTGCGGGCCGCGCGCAAGCGCCTGACCGCACCGGACCTGCGTCCCGCCGGCAAGTTCAACGCCGGTCAGAAGCTCTACGCGGGCTGGCTCGCCGGGGCCGTGCTGGTCATGACGGCCACCGGGCTGCTGATGTGGTTCACCGGTCTGCTGCCGGCGGTCTCCCGCACCAGCGCCATCTTCGTGCACGACGTCCTGGCCTGGGCGATCGCCCTGGTGGTGATCGGGCACATGCGCAAGGCGTTCCAGGACCCCGAGGCCCGCCTCGGGATGCGCACGGGGTACGTGTCCCTGGGCTGGGCCAGGCGGTGGCACACCCACTGGCTGACGGAGGACCGCGCGGCGACGAAGGACGTACGGGAGCCCTGATCCGCGTCCCGCGGCACACACGCACGCCCGGGTGGCCGGGCCCCGCAGAACGGGGCCCGGCCACCCGGGCGCGTCGGACGGCTACCCGCCCCGCGCGGCGGACGCGGCCAGGGGAGGTGCGGCCGCCTTCTTCCGTGCGCGGTAAGCCGCCGCCTTCACGCGGTTGCCGCAGGGATCCATGGCGCACCACTCGCGGCGGCTGCCGTGCGAGCGGTCGAGGTAGATCTGCGTGCACTCCGGCCTGCTGCACTCCTTGACCAGCTCCGCGTCCGGGCCGCTCAGGAGCCGTACGGCCTCGCGGGCCAGCGAGGACAACGCCTGCTGCGGCGTCGCCTCGACCCTGCGCCCCTCCCTGGTGAGCTGCGGGACGGCGGACGGCCCGCGTGCCGTCGCGTTGAGGAGCGCGAGCGCGTCGGCGTCATAACCCTCCTTGTTCAGGGCGGACCTGACGAGCGAGAAGATCGCCTCACGGAGGGAGACCGCCCGCTCCACGTCGGACGGCTGCGAGAGCACGTCCCCGTCGACGAGCCCCGACTCGCGGAACCAGGCGTCGAGGCTCTCCGGTGTGGTGAGCATCTCCTGGGGGTCCGGGTTGCGGCGGCGCCTCAGGGTTCCGACGAAGTCCAGCACGGGCAGACCGCACTTGAACACATGCATCATGTCACCATTTTGACAGGTGACGAACAAGAGGGCAAGACGTACGCCCTGCCTCGGCACCCCCTTTTTCGCGGACAGCGGCCGCACGGCGGCGACCCGACGGCTCCGGTCAGGAGGCGGTCGCGGGCGCGGCGGCGAGCATGTCGAGTGAGAGCCGCCACAGGCGTGCCGCGCTCCGCGGGTCCAGGGCGTGGGCGGCCACCCCGCGGCGCAGCCCCGGCCGGTGGGGGGCGGCCTCGGCGCAGTCCTCGAAGTACCGGCCGGTGACCCCGGCGACCAGGGGGGACGCCGCGAGCAGCACCGACGTGGCGGCACCCTGTTCGACGTTCTTCACCGACACCCCGTCGCTCCTGCCCGGCTCGAAGGACGCGGGTGCGTCGAGCGCCGACGCGATGTGCCGGGCGAGGTTGGTCTCGGCGATCCGGCCGGGGTTGAGGGCGTTGACGCTGATGCCGTCGCGCGCCCAGCGCGCCGCGGCCTCCACCGCGAACAGCACGTTGGCGGTCTTGGACTGGCTGTAGGCGGCCCAGGCGTCGTACGGCCGGGACTCGAAGTTGACGTCGTCGAAGAGGACGTCGCCGTTGACGTGACCGACCGAGCTGACCACGACCACGCGTGCGTCACCGGCGGCCCCGAGCGCGGGGCGCAGGCCGGTGGTCAGCGCGAAGTGGCCGAGGTGGTTGGTGGCGAACTGCAGCTCCCACCCCTCGGGGGTGCGGGTCTCGGGGGACGCCATGACGCCCGCGTTGTCGACGAGGATGTGCAGCGGCCCTTGCCACGCGCCCACGAAGGCGGCGACGGACGCCCGGTCGGACAGATCGAGGGGTGTCGTCAGGACCCGCTCGTTGCCGGTGGTGGCGGTGATGGCCTCGGCGGTCCGCGCCCCGGCGGCGGTGTCGCGCACGGCCAGGGTGACCTCGGCGCCCGCGGCGGCGAGGGCGCGTGCCGTCTCCACGCCGATGCCGGAGGAGCCGCCGGTGACGACGGCCCGCCGCCCGGTGAGGTCCACGCCGGCGACGACCTCCGCCGCGGTGGTCCGCGCTCCGAACGGGGTGGTGACAAGTGCCTGCTCGGTCATGCTGTCCGCCTTCCTGTGCGCCCCGTCCCGCGGAGCGGGGAACGGGTGTCCGCTCTCCAGGCAAACACCGATCAGCACGGGCCGGACGGGTCGCAGCGGGCCCTGTGCGACGGGGGGTCCGGCAGTACCTCCCGGGCCGGGCCCGGCGGGCGTCGCGGGGTCGAGGGGGGACGGCGGTCACCCCGGCCCGCGGCGCCCGGGATCAGGCGTGGTCGCCCTGGTCGCTCGCCACGCGCTGCAGCGCGAGGGTCAGCCCGGCGAGGTCCTGATCGCCGAAGTGGTCGACGAGGTGGCGCCGCACGCTGGCGAGGTGCGTCGGCCACGCCTGCTCCAGGCGCTCGAGCCCGGCATCCGTCAGCACGGCGTTCCAACCGCGGCCGTCCTCGGCGCACTTGACCCGTTCCACCCAGCCGTGCTTCTCCAGCCGGATGACGACTCGGGTCATGCCGCTGAGGGAGAGGCTGCAGACGGCGGCGAGTTCGCTCATCCGCATCCCGCGACCGGGGGTCTCCGACAGGTACATCAGCGGCGTGTACTCGGAGAGCGGCAGCCCGGCCCCCTCGATCATGTCGGCGTCGACGGCACGCGGGAGCTCCAGGAGCACCCGGCTCAGCGCACGCACGAACGCTTCCTCACTCGCGCTGAGAGGCTGCGACTGGTGCTTTGTGGAGGCCATCACCCCACTTTAGCTCCTTGACCGGTCAATGAGACCTGTTGATCGCCCTTCCGGTCGGGACGCACGCCTTTGACAGTTGTCGACCGGTCGTCTAGCTTCGAATAGGCGACCGGTCGGTTAGTTCCGGTTCGCTCACCCCCCTCGCAACGAAACCCAAGGAACGGAGCGCCTCCTGTGGCCACCCCCGTCAAGCTCGCCATCGTCTACTACTCGTCGACCGGCACCATCACCGAGATCGCCAAGGAACTGCACGACGCCGCCGTCAAGGCCGGCGCCGAGGTCCGCCTGGTCAAGACGGCCGAGCTCGCCCCGCAGGCCGCCATCGACACCAATCCGGCCTGGGCCGCCCACCACGCGGCCAACGCGCACGTCCCGCACGCCACACCCGAGGACATCGAGTGGGCCGACGCCGTCATCCTCGGCACCCCCACCCGCTTCGGCAACGTCTCGGCGCAGCTGAAGCAGTTCATCGACACGCTGGGCGGGCTGTGGGCCGAGGGCAAGCTGATCGACAAGGTCTTCAGCGGCTTCGTCTCCAGCGCCACCTCGCACGCGGGCCAGGAGGCCACGCTGCTGTCCCTCTACACCTCGATCCACCACTTCGGCGGGATCACGGTCACCCCGGGCTTCACCCAGCCGTCCAAGTTCATCGACGGCAACCCCTACGGCACCTCCCACGTGGACGGCCAGGGCAACAACCCCGTGGACGAGGTCACCCGCACCGCGGCCCGCGTCCAGGCCGAGCGGGTCGTCCGGGTCGCCGCGCAGCTCAAGGCCGCCTGACCCGTACCGGCACCCCACCGGCAGCGGCGCCGCGCGGCCCCACCCCCCGTCACCGGGGGCCGCGCGGCGCCGCCCCCGCACCCCCACCGAACCCACGAACAGGAAGATCCTCAAACATGCGCGTCGAGATCTGGACCGACATCGCCTGCCCCTGGTGCTACGTCGGCCGGGCACGCTTCGAGCGGGCCCTCGCCGGCTTCGGGCACCGGGAGAGCGTCGAGGTGGTGCACCGCTCGTTCGAGCTCAACCCGGACGCCCGGAACGGCTCGACACCGATCATCGACGCCGTGGCGGCGCAGTACGGGCGGACCCGCGAACAGCAGGTCGCCCGGGAGGAGCACGCCGCCGCCGAGGCCGGCGCCGAAGGCCTGGGCTTCCGGGTCGGCGGTCGCGTGTACGGCAACACCTTCGACGTCCACCGTCTGGCGCACCTGGCCAAGGAGCGGGGCGTCCAGCAGGAGTTCCTCGACATCGCCTTCCGGGTGAACTTCGCGGAGGAGCGCTCCGTCTACGACCGGGAGACCCAGCTGGACCTCGCGGTCGAGGCGGGACTTGACCGGGCGGAGGCGGACGCCGTCCTCGCGGACCCCGACGCGTACGCCGGTGAGGTCCGCGCCGACGAGCGGCTGGCCGCGGAGCTCGGCGCCGGCGGGGTCCCGTTCTTCGTGCTGGACCGGAAGTACGGCGTGACCGGGCTGCAGTCCGCGCAGATGCTGACCCGCGCGCTGGAGCAGGCCTGGGAGAACCACGAAGCGGCCCGGTCCTGAAGATCCGGCCCCCGGGGGCCCGGCCCGGGGGGTCCGGCCGGGGGGTCCGGCCCCGGGGGGGTCCGGCAGTACCCGTCTGCGGCGCGTTCTTCCCTGGCGGCCGTCGTAGCGTGAAGGAGATGGACGCGCACACGACCGGGGCCGGCACCCGGAACACCGCTCTGGGGGACTTCCTGCGCTCACGCCGCGCGAGGATCTCCCCGGAGCGGGCCGGCCTGGCCCCCGAGCCGACCGCCCGCCGGGTGCCCGGCCTGCGCCGTGAGGAGATCGCCCGGCTCGCCGGCGTCAGCGTCGACTACTACGTGCGACTGGAGCGCGGGCACCAGGTCAACGCCTCCGGGACCGTCCTCGCGGCCCTCGCCCGCGCCCTGCGCCTGACCGACGACGAACGGGACCATCTGTTCGCCCTGGCCAGGCCCGAACGGCCGGCGGCCCGTCCGCCGGCGCCGCAGCGGGTGCGTCCCGCCGTGCACCGCCTCCTGGAGACGATGACCGACGTCCCCGCGGTGGTCGTGGGGCGCCGCACCGACGTCCTGGCGGCCAACCGGCTCGCCCGCGCGCTCTACACCGACTTCGACGCGCTCCCCCAGCGGGAGCGGAACATGGCCCGCTTCATCTTCCTGGACGAGGCCGCACGCACCCTCTACGACGACTGGGAGGGCGTGGCGCGCACCTCCGTCGCCGCGCTCCGCCTCTACGCCGGCAAGCACCCCCACGACTCCCGGCTCGCCGAACTCGTCGGCGAACTGTCCGCCCACGACGCCGACTTCCGGGCGTGGTGGGACGACCACGACATCAGGCGCCGCACATACGGGGTCAAGCACTTCCACCATCCGGTGGTCGGTGAACTCACCCTGCAGTACGAGGCGCTGGCCGTCACCGGCGACCGGGACCAGATCCTCGGCGTCTACACCGCGGAGTCCGCGACCGCCTCCGAGCGGGCCCTGCGGAGGCTCGCCGAGTGGGCCGAGGACATGTGGCCCACCGGCCGGACCATCTGACTTTCACACTTAAAGTCAGCTGTTAGCCTGGCCCCGCAGGCCGGTCCGCGCCTGCCCCGAGGGCTGCCGCACCGCCCGGGCCGCCGGCGACCGCACGGCGCCGTCCGGGCAGCGCACGCCCGCAGCAAGGAGGCACGATGCACATCAAGGGGTCGGTCGCCCTGGTGACGGGCGCGAATCGCGGCATCGGCCGCGCCTTCGCGCGCGCGCTCATCACCCACGGCGCGTCCAGGGTCTACGCGGGCGTCCGGGATCCGGAGAGCCTCGTCGACCAGAGCCTGGTGGACGACTGCCTCGTCCCCCTGCGCCTGGACGTCACCAAGCCCGAGGAGATCGCCGCGGCGGCCGCCGCGGCCGCCGACGCCAGCATCGTGATCAACAACGCGGGCACGGGCGGCGCCGGCACCCACCTGCTGGACGGCCCCTTCGACGGCGCGCGCCAGGCGATGGAGGTCAACTTCTTCGGCACCTGGGCCGTTTCCCGCGCCTTCGCCCCGGTCCTCGCCGCGAACGGGGGCGGGGCGCTGGTGAACATGCTCTCGCTGGCCTCCTGGGTCGGCCAGCCCCTGATCCCCGGGTACGCGGCCTCCAAGGCGGCGGAGTGGTCGCTGACCGACGCCCTCCGGCAGGCACTGCACCCGCAGGGGACGCTGGTGGTGGGCGTCCACGCGAGCTTCGTGGACACCGAGCTCAGCGCCTGGACCGACGCCCCGAAGATCAGCTCCGCGACGGTGGCCGAGCTGACCATGGACGCGCTCCTCCACGACCGGCCGGAGGTCCTCGCCGACGAGGAGACCCGGCGCGCCAAGTCCGCCCTCTCCGAACCCCCGAGCGCCACTCCCGGCACCTGACGGGGCACGTGGCACGGCACCCGACACGGCGAAGGCCCCGGACGTCTCCGTCCGGGGCCTTCGCCGCGCACTCGGCCAGCGACCGACCGGGCCGGTCAGCGGCCGGCGGTCTGGCCGCCGTCCACGGGAAGGGTCACGCCGGTCACGAACGGGGCGTTCTCCAGGTAGAGCACCGCGTCGACGATGTCACCCACCTCGCCCATACGCCCGACCGGGTGGAGCGCGGCCAGCCACTCGTGCGTCTCCACCGGGTGCATCGGGGTCTTGATGGTGCCCAGCGCCACCGCGTTCGCACGGATCCCCTGGGTCGCGTACTCGGTCGCCAGCGCACGGGTCGCCGCCTGCAGGCCGCCCTTCGTCAGCGAGGCCAGCACCGACGTGATCTTCGCGTCCGCCTGGTCACCGAGGCTGCTGGAGATCTGGACCACGTGCCCGCCGCCCTGCTGGAGCATGCGCTCCACCGCGAGCTGCGTGATCCGGAAGAAGCCGTCCACGTTGATGCCGAGCACGCTGCGGTACTCCTCCTCGGTGTACTCCGTGAACGGCTTGGCGACGAAGACGCCGGCGTTGTTGACCAGCGTGTCCACCCGGCCGAAGCGCTCCACCGCCGTGGCGATCACACGCTCGGCCGTCTCCCATTCGGCGATGTCCCCCCGGACCGTCACCACTCCCGGGTCCGCCGACTCGCCGATGTTCCGCGAGGTGGCGACGACGGCGTAGCCGAGCTTGCGGTAGCCCTCCACGACTCCGGCGCCGATGCCCTGCGAGGCACCCGTGACGACCGCGACCTTCTGACCCTGAACGCTCATGGTGTTCCTTCTCCGGGGGGTGACATGGGGATCCGGCACTAGACGACCGGTCACTTAAAAGTAGACGACCGGTCTAGAAATGTCAAAGACCCGGTATGCGGGCGGGGGTGCCCCCACCCGGCACCGCTTCCCGGACACCGGCCGGGTCCATGCGGTGCGGGAACCCGACACGCAGCACGAACGCCGCCGCGGCGGCGGCCAGGACGACGAGCGCCGCCAGGACCAGGGCCTGCCGGTAGCCGTGCCTCAGCAGGGGCTCCACGGCCAGCGGGCCGAGGATCTGCCCCACCGAGTACCCGGCGGTCAGCAGGGCGACCGCGCGCGGGAACCGCAGATGCGTCCCGGCCGCCAGGGCGACCGTGCTCACGCCGATGAAGGTGGCGCCGAAGAGGAACGCCGAGACCAGTGCCGCGGCCGGCCCCTCGACCAGAGCGGGCAGGGCGATCCCGGCGGCCTGCACGACCAGCGCCGCGAGCAGTACGTCCGGGCGCGACCAGCGCCGCCCCAGCCCCGCCCACAGCGCGGCGGAGGGAACGGCCGCCACTCCGGCCAGCACCCAGGCGCCGGTGCCGAGCCGGCCGGGTGAGCCCTGGTCGATCGCGGCGACCAGGAAGGTGCCGGCGATGATGTAGCCGACGCCTTCCAGCGTGTACGAGGCGAACAGGGCGCCGAACCAGCGGTGTGTGCGCGGCGCCGTACGCGCCCGCCCCCGGGCAGCCGGCGCGGCCGCGGGGGCCGCGGTCGCCGGCGCGGATTCCGTACGCATCGTCCACGCCGGCACCGACAGCAGTGCGGCGAGGGCGGCGGACGCCCACCACGTGGCCCGCCAGTCCGCGAAACCGCGCAGCACGAGGACGAGCAGGCCGGACAGGGCGATCCCGGCACCGATCCCGCCGAAGCCCCAGCCGGGCAGGTGCGCGGGGTGCTCGCGCAGCCGTCCGAGGAGCGCGCTGACGGCGATGACGAAGACCGTCGCGCTCACCGCGCCCGCGACCAGTCGCAGCACCAGCCACACCGCGGTCGTACGGGTGAGCGGCATGGCGGCGAGGCTCACGACGAGCAGCAGCAGCGAACCGCGCAGGACGGCGGCGGAGCGCGTCAGCCGGGGGAGGAAGGTCCCGGCCAGCGCGCCGACGAGGTAGCCGACGTAGTTCGCGGTGGCCAGGTGCGCGCCGGCCCCGGCGGTCAGTCGCGCCTGAGCGTGCATCAGGGGGAGGATCGGGGTGTAGACGAAGCGCCCGACCCCCATCGCCGCCGCCAGCGCGGCCGCGGCCCGCAGTACGTGGCCCCAGGGCGAGCCCGGGAGGCCGCCGGGTGCGGCGGACGGGCGCTGGATTGAATCGCTCATGACATCTTCCTCGATGGGCGCGTTCCGGGTCGGGACGGACCACGGCCCCCCGCGGGGACCGTGTCAGGTCGGCGGGGAGCCGTGGGGGTGCCGTGTGCGGCGGGGCGTGCGCGGTCAGACGCCGGCGTCCGCCTTCCCCGGGTCGTTGGGGTGCGACTGCAGCGCGGTGACGACCGCGGACATCCACGGCCACAGCGGCAGCGTGCCGAGGACCTTCTCGTACAGCCCGGCCTCGTCGTCGGCGCGCCACAGCCCGATGCTGCGCAGTTCGCCCACCGGGCGCCACAGCCGGACGAGGTGCCCGGCGGCGGCCAGTTCCCCGGCCCGGACGGCCTCGGCCGCGCGACGCCGGTCGACCTCGGCCGGGTCGGTGCCCTCGGGAACGGTGGTGGTCAGCTCGACCAGGAACTCCTTCACGGTGTTGCCTCTCCTAGAACCTGGAAAACGGCCGGAACGTTCTGCGGGGCGCACGGCCGGGCCGGTGACGTGGTGCCGGTCCCGCCTGCCCCCACCCTGCGCCCGCGGGCCGGGGCGGCGCCACGACCGGTTGCCTCCCTGCTGGAAGGCGCAACCTCGCAACGGGCCCCGCCCGCACGGCGGGTGACGTCCGGTCTCAGTGGTCGGTGACGATCCGGGAGACGTGGTAGGCGCGGATCAGCCAGCCGTCGCCCTCGCGCCGCAGGACCAGCGAGAGATGCACGGGGGCCGTCCAGCCCTCCGCGCCCCGGAAGACGACGTCGGCGAAGCCGCCGGCCACGTCGTCGCCGATGCGGTAGCCCTGGATCCTCCCCACGTCCGCCCAGCGGTCCTCGGTCACGGCCTCGTAGTAGGCGCGCACCGCGTCCCGGCCCGCCGTGACCTCGGGCCCGAAGCCCTGGAAAAGGGCGTCGGCGGTGAACAACGCGGCCATCTCGTCCGGCCGGTGGCCGTCGAAGGCGGCCTTCCAGCGGGACACCACCTCACGCATGGGTCCGTTCGTCGTGTCCGTCGGATCAAGGCTCATGTCGGTTCTCCTCTGTGCTCAACGGTAGGAAGGGCGGCGCCCGCCCGCGTGCGGAGGGCGACCGGACCGAGGACGACCGATGATAGTCGACCGGTCAAATAAAAATAGTTGGACGGTCGTATACTGGCAAACAGGGCCGTCCGGTGGCGCCGGCGACAAGCCCCGCCGACACCGCCCGACCCTGCCCGCCCCGCGAACGAGCGTCGCCGCCCCGCAGGAGGAACACTCACATCATGGTCTCGCCACTGCTCGCACTCGGGGTGGACACCCCGGTCCTCGCCGCGCCGATGGCCGGCGGTCCCACCACGCCCGCACTGGTCACCGCCGCCGCCCGGGCCGGTGGTCTTGGCTTCGTGCCCGGCGGGTACCGCACCACCGCGGCGCTGGCCGAGCAGATCGCCGCCGTCCGGTCCGCGGGGGTGCCCTTCGGTGTCAACCTCTTCGCGCCCAATCCCGTCCCGGTCGACCCCGGTGCCTTCCGGCGCTACGCCCGTGCCATCGCGCCCGACGCCGGGATCCACGGCATCGACACTGCGACCGCGGAGGCCGTCGAGGACGACGACCACTGGGCGGACAAGGTCGCCCTGCTGCTCTCCGACCCGGTGCCGGTGGTGAGCTTCACCTTCGGCATCCCGGAGGCCTCGGTCGTCTCCGCGCTGCGCGCCGCGGGCAGCCTGGTCGTCCAGACCGTCACCTCGGCCGCGGAGGCCCGGGCGGCCGCGGAGTCCGGCGCCGACGCGCTGGCGGTCCAGGCGTCCGCCGCGGGCGGGCACTCCGGCACCCTCACCCCGCAGCACACACCGGCGGCCGTCCCCCTGGAGGACCTGCTCGGCCAGGTGCGCGCGGCCGTCCCCCTGCCGCTCGTCGCCGCCGGCGGCCTGGCGACCCCCGCGGCCGTGGCCGGTGCGCTGCGCGCCGGAGCCGACGCGGTCATGGTCGGCACCGTCCTGATGCGCGCCGACGAGGCCGGCACCTCCACGCCGCACAGGGCGGCGCTGGCCGACCCCGCACGCACCGCGACGGTGGTGACCCGGGCGTTCACGGGACGCCCGGCGAGGGCGCTGCGCAACGAGTTCACCGACCGCCACACCGGCGCGGCACCGGCCGGCTACCCGGCCCTGCACCATCTGACCGGCCCGATGCGCAGGGCGGCCGCCGCCGCGGGCGACCAGGAGCGGATCCATCTGTGGGCCGGCACCGGCCACCGTCACGCCACCGAGGAGCCCGCGGAGCGGATCCTGCGGCGGCTCGCGTCCGGGATCTGATCCCGGACGCCTGCGGGCGGGCCGCGCACGCCGGCCCGCCCTCTCCGGCCGTCAGCTCAGAGCGACACCGAGCAGGACCTCCAGCTGGGCGATCGTCCCCTCGGTGTCCTTGGCGTGGACGCCGGCGAGCCCCAACTCGGCCGCCGGCGCGAGGTACTGCTCGGTGTCGTCCACGAACACGCAGGCCTCAGCGGGCAGACCGAGCTCCTTCAGCGCCAGTTCGAAGATGGCGGGCTCCGGCTTGCGCATCCCGTGGTGCTCGGAGATGACCACCGCGTCGTACGAACCCTCCAGGTCGTAGCCCTCGTAGAGGTCCCACGGCGCGAAGCCGACGGAGTTGGACAGGATCCCCACGCGCACCCCGGCGCGCCGGGCGGCGGCCGCGGCGTCGATCAGGGCCCGCTCGGGCCGCAGGTCGGCGAAGATCCGGCCCATCAGGTTGTCCGGCGCAACACCGAGGCTGCGGGCCGCCGCGGCGTTCCACTGCTCCTGGGAGATCGCGCCGCGTTCGAGGTCGTGGGTGCGCCGGGTGCCCTCCTCGTCGAGGTAGAGCGCCGTGATGCAGGCGCCCTCGGCGAGCCCCTCGCGCCGCTCGAAGGCGAGCACGGCGGGCAGCAGGGGCGTGGTGAGGACACCGCCGAAGTCGAGGATCAGGCCGGTGCGGTGGGACATGGCGGAACTCCAGCGGTAGCGACGAGGACGCGTGCCACCGCGATGCGGACGCGGCAGCCGCGTGGTGGGCCGTCCGCCGGCGACGCTGCCGCGCGGGGCCCGCGGGGGCCGGTCCGCGACGGCGGCCGCACGGGCGGCACACGCGGGACACGACCGGACGTCATCCTGCCACCCCCTTCCGCCGCCCGGCCGGCCACCCCTCCCCCGCCCGGGGGCGACTCGGCGACCGGCCTCACGATCGTCACCACCTTGACCGGTGACGCATGCGCGTGCAAGGGTTGCCGACGGGAGAACCCCCGGAACATGAAAGAAGGTTGGGAATGATCGACAGGCGGAGCTTCGGCAAGGTCTTCGGCGCGGGCGCGGCCGCGGCGTCGCTCGCGGGGCTGTCGGGCCTCGCGTCACAGCCCGCTTCGGCGGCGACGGCGCACGGGCCGGGGCCGGACGCCCGAGGAACGGCTCCGGTCCGGGGTACGTACACCTCCCTCGGCGCCCTCAAGCAGGTGGAAGCGGGCGTCCTCGACATCGGTTACGCCGAGTCCGGCCCCGCCGACGGCCCCGTGGTGATACTCCTGCACGGCTGGCCGTACGACATCCACAGCTACGTCGACGTCGCACCCCTGCTGGCGGCCGAGGGCTACCGCGTCATCGTCCCGCACCTGCGCGGCCACGGCACGACGCGCTTCCTGTCGCCCCGCGCCTTCCGCAACGCCCAGCAGTCGGTGGTGGCGCTCGATGTCATCGCCCTGATGAACGCCCTGCGGATCGAGAAGGCCGTGCTGGCCGGCTACGACTGGGGGTCGAGGACCGCCGACATCATCGCCGCCGTCTGGCCGGAGCGCTGCAAGGCCCTGGTCTCCGTCACCGGCTACCTGATCACCAACCGGGACGTGAACAAGCAGCCGCTGCCGCCGAAGGCGGAGTGGGCGTGGTGGTACCAGTACTACTTCGCCACCGAGCGGGGCCGCCTCGGCCTGGAGGAGAACCGGCACGACCTCGCCCGCCTGGTCTGGGAGTTCAACTCCCCCACGTGGGAGTTCGACGACGCCACCTTCCGCCGCACCGCGGCGTCGTTCGAGAACCCGGACTACGTCGCCATCGTGCTCCACAACTACCGCTGGCGGCTCGGCCTCGCGAAGGGCGATCCGCGCTACGACCGCCTGGAGCGGCGGCTCGCCGCGGGCCCGATGATCGCGGTGCCCACCATCACCCTCGACGGCGGGGACGATCCGTTCACCCCGGCTGGGGAGGGGGCCGCCTACCGCGCCAAGTTCTCGGGCCGGTACGCCCACCGGACGCTGAAGGGCATCGGCCACAACGTGCCCCAGGAGGCACCGGAGGCGTTCGCGGCGGCCGTCGTCGACGTCGACTCCTTCTGAGCCGGGCCGCCAACGACCCGGGCATCGTGACCGGGACCGGATCGGGGCGGAGGGGGAGCACGGCACCGTCGATGGTGCCGTGCTCCCCCTCCGCCCCGATCCGCTGTGTGCGCGCCGCGCACGAACCACTCTCGCGCGGGGCCGCACCGGCCGTCCGCCGGCGGCGTGCCACCGCCCCCGGCCGTGTCACGGCCGGGGGCGGTGGCGGTACGGCAGGCCGGCGGCCGTGCGGTCAGCCGAAGGTGAAGGAGTAGGCGCTGAGCCCTGGCGAGAGCTTCAGCGTCAGGACGCCCTGGCGGGACGAACCGCCGCTCACCACACGGTGGATGCCGGGGGCGCCGGAGACGGGGAGGGTGGTGGTCCGCCCGTCCAGGGTCGCGGTGACCGTTCCGGTGCCACCGACGTCGAGGTAGACGTCGCGGGCGAAGAAGTCCAGCGTGATCCCGGCGTTCCGCCCGCTGGTGACCGCTTCCGCGCCGGCCTGCCAGGTCCCGGTCAGGGCGGCCTGGCCGGGAAGGAGTTCCTCCGGGCGGGCGAACTCACCGGTGCCGGTGGTCACGGGTCCGTTCACCACGGCGGCACTGCGGCCCGCCCCCAGCGGGATCTCCGGGGTCTGCCGCTGGTCGGTCGGGGTGTCGTCGGGGACGTCCGTGGGCGGCGGCAGTGCGGCGCCGGGGCGGGCGTCGGTGAGCAGTCGCCGGATCAGGGACTCGGTGCCGCCGTAGCCGCCCTCGCCGACGGCGACGTGCCGGACCGTGCCGCGGGCGTCGATCAGGTACTGGGTGGGCCAGGCCTGGTTGCCGAAGTTGTCCCAGGTCGCGTAGTCGTTGTCCAGCGCCACCGGGTAGTCGACGCCGAGCCGCCGGGCGCCCGCCGCGACGTTCCCGGGGACGCGCTCGAAGGCGTACTCGGGGGTGTGCACACCGATGACGACGAGGCCGTCGGACCGGTAGTTCTCGTACCAGGCGCCGACGTGCTCGATGGCGCGCTGGCAGTTGATGCAGGAGTAGGCCCAGAAGTCGACGAGGACGACCTTGCCGGCCAGTGACCCCTTCGTCAGCGGCGCGTCCCCCGGCGTGTTCAGCCACTGCTGGATCCCCGAGATCTCCGGCGCCGCGCCGCAGTCCAGGAGGACGGCCTCGGTCTCCTCCGCGCAGGAGCGCAACTCCCGCGAGCCGGAGGCGCCGTGCCCGCCGGGGAGACCGGGGCCGGCGATCGCGTCGTTGACGCGGGAGGTGTAGTCGGGGACGGCTCGCTGCACGACGTCGGTGAGGTTGAAGGTGAGGCCGAAGGCGAGGACGACGAAGGTCAGTCCCGCGGCGAACCGCACCCCGCGCTGCCGCTCGCGGAACGCGCGCACCCGCTCGCCCACCCTCCGGCCGGCCAGCGCGAAGAAGAGCAGCGGAATCGCGGTGCCGACCGCGAAGGCGACGGCGAGCACGACCGTCCCCGGGCCGATCCGGTGGGTGGCGCCGGCGACGGCGATCGCGGCGAGCACAGGACCGGCGCAGGGCACGTACACCGTCCCGAGGACGAGTCCCAGCAGGAACCCGCCCCGGCCGCCCCCGACGCGCCGCTGCCCGATCCGGGCGAACGGGCGCTCCAGCAGGTCCTGCACGGCCGGGAACATCATGGCCACGCCCAGCAGGAGCAGCACGCCGAGTCCCACCCACCGCAGGATGTCCGGCGGCACCGGCAGGGCGCCCAGCACAAGGGTGCCGAACAGCGTGATGAGGCTGAAGCTGACGACCAGTCCGGCCATCACCGCGTACGGCCGGCTCCTGCGCGCCGGTTCCGCCCCCTGCCGGGACGCAGGGACCCCGCCCGAGAGGAAGACCAGGGGCAGGACGGGGAGCACGCACGGGGAGACGGCGGTGACGAATCCACCGACCAGCCCGATGAGCAGCAGGGTGAGCAAGACGACCTCCGGACGGGGCTCTCACGAACAGCCCCGGGGGGAACGGCGGGCGCCGGGAGCCTGGGCCCCGGCACGACGCGGACTGACGGTGCCGCCTCCACGGGCGGCGGCGGGCACGGCCTCAGACGGCGGTGGCCCCGGCGGTCACCGGGACGGCGAGCACCGTGGAGCGGGGGCGGATCGGTGGGCGGCCGTGCCCTGCGCCCGCACCTCGCGCCGGGTGGCCGTGGTCTTCACCACGTCCGGGGAGCGCGCGGCCGGTCCCCCGGCCGCCGAATCCTCCGGATGCTCCGGCTGCTCCGGACCGGTCGCCCGGCCGTCGCGGCGCTCTCCGGCGGCGGTGACGACCGCGATGTGGTTCGTCTCGGTCACGAGCGGCCTTTCTCGCACGTCCCGGGCCGAGCACGGCCCGATTCCCCCACCTCTCCAGATGTGGAAACGACTGTGACAGAGCCTTTCGTCACCTGTCAAACAGGTGACACCACCACTCCGGTCATCAGCCATCCCCACTGCACATGAGACGAATCACTCCCTTGACAGGTGACAGCCGGGGAGACATCGTCGACGGGAACGACACCCGCCCGCGGAGGAGACGACGCGATGCCGCCCACGCAACACAAGACGCCCGATGCCGCCGCGACGGCGCGCAGGACCCGGTTCGGCAAGCTGCCGGAGCGCATACGGCCCGACCAGATGGTCCAGGAGACCCCGGCCACGGCACCCGACCCGGCCCGGCGCGTGTACAGCGCCGACGAGTGGCTCGTCCGCTACTGCCTGTGAATCGCGCCGGTCCCACCGGCCGTGGAGACGGAGGTTTTCCCGTGCGTGTCCCCAAGCCCCTTCTGGCGGCGTCCCTGATGGTGCTCGCGGCGGCCGTGAGCGTCGCCTGCTTCGCCCAGGTCGTCTGACCGCCCCGCCCCCTGCGCCTCGCCGGCCCGCCCCGACCACCGTCGGGCGGGCCGGCGCCCTCTTGTCCAGGCCCGGCCGGGCACGCCGGGCGGCGCTTGACGCATTTGAGACGACCGGTCATATTGGACTTCCGGCGCAGGTCCACCCGTCGCTCCGGCGCGACGCGTGCGGCCTGCGCCGCGGCCGGCGCCGCCGCTGTGGCGCCTCGCCCGGCCACCCCCAACCAGCCGAACCGTCGAGGAGAACCATGTCCACGTACCGCGCATTCGAGGTCACAGGCGCCCGCAACTTCGAGCTCGTCACCCGCGAGATCGTCGCCCCACCCGCCGGGCACGTCCGGCTGAGGGTGGAGAACTGCGGCGTCTGCCACTCCGACGCGCTCGCCGTGGAGGGCATGCGGGCCGACCCGTCGCAGCCGATCGTCCCGGGCCACGAGGTCGTCGGCGTCATCGACGCGGTCGGCGAGGGCGTGACCACCTGGCGGGTCGGCGACCGTGTCGGCGTGGGCTTCCTCAACGGACACTGCGGCGAGTGCACCTCCTGCCGCCGCGGAGACTTCGTCAACTGCACCGACCAGCCCCAGACCGGCACCACCACCGACGGCGGTTACGCCGAGATGATGATCGCCCGCAGCAGCGGCCTGGTCCGCGTGCCGGACGCGCTCTCCCCCGCCCTCGCCGCCCCGCTGCTCTGCGCCGGCCTCACGACCTTCAGCGCCCTGAGCCGGCTGGACGTCCGCCCCGGCGGGCTCGTGGCGATCCAGGGCATCGGCGGCCTCGGCCACCTGGGCCTCCAGTACGCCACCCGGCTCGGCTACCGTGTCGCGGCCATCGCCCGCGGCCCCGAGAAGGAGCGGCTCGCCCTCGAACTCGGCGCGAGCCACTACATCGACAGCGCCGCGCAGGACCCGGGAGCCGAGCTCCGCAAGCTGGGCGGCGCGGACGCCATCGTCGCCACGGCGTCGAGCGGCACGTCGATGACGCCGCTGGTCCCCGGGCTCGCCCCGCGTGGGCACATGGTCGTGGTCGGCGTCTCCATGGACCCGCTCTCCGTGGCCACGCCCGACCTGATCCTCGCCTCGCGCACCATCAGCGGCAGCCTGACCGGTTCCGCGATCGAGAACGAGGACAACCTCGAGTTCAGCTCGCGCTCCGGTGTCCGTCCGATGATCGAGACGATGCCCCTGTCGCAGGCGCCCGAGGCCTACGCGCGCATGATGTCCGGAAAGTCCCGCTTCCGGGTCGTGCTGGACGCCGCGGCCTGACCCGGTGGGGCGTGCCCTGCCGGGTGTATTTTTGACAGGCAGGAGACGACCGGCCATATTGCGGTCCGGAGGAGGAGGCGCCATGGCCCGGCAGAGCATGCGCGAGGCGATCGTCGACGCGGCGGTCGCGCAGTTCCACGCGAAGGGGTACAACGCCGCGGGCGTGAAGGACATCACGGACGCGGCCGGAGTGCCGAAGGGGTCGTTCTACAACCACTTCGACAGCAAGGAGTCGCTGGCCCTCGTCGCGCTCGACCGCTACGGCGCGGGCCGGCGGACGCACGAGCTGGCGGAACCGGGAATCCCGCCGCTGGCCCGGCTGCGCGCGCACTTCGAGATGCTGCGGGACGAGACCGTGGACGCGGACTTCACCCGGGGCTGCATGTTCGGCAACTTCGGCGCCGAGATCGCCGACCACAGCGAGACGATCCGCGCGGGCGTCCGCACGTCACTCGGCGTGTGGGCCTCGCTGATCGCCGGCGCGCTCGCCGAGGCGCAGCGCGCCGGCGAGCTGCGGGCGGACCTCGACACCGGGCGGACGGCACGGTTCGTGCTCAACGCCTGGGAGGGAACGCTGATCACCGCGCGTTCCGGCCGGTCGGACGAGGCCTTCGAGGACTTCTTCCAGATGGTCTTCGGGACCCTGCTCGCCCCTCCCCCGGCCACGTCCTGAAAGTGTGACTGCGGGACGGTGCCCGGGCACCGTCCCGCAGTCGTCTCCCGTACCGTTCGGGCACGGGCCACACCACGACGTGATCGGAAGGCGGACGGCCTTGTGCGGTGATCGACACCGCGGCCGAGGAGGCCATGGTGGCCCGGTTCCTCCGCGACCATCCGGACGCCGGGCGGGCCGGTGCGACGTACCCCGCGCTGCGCGGCTGTACCGAGGCGCCGTGGGCCGACCTCCCCGACTGCCCCGCGGGGCTGCCTGCCCTCCTCCACGCGCTGTTCGACGAACGCGCCGCTCCCGAGGCCGTGCGGCGCTCACCGACGTCCTGTTGGACGGCGTCTTCCGGATGGGCGCCGCGATACCGGCCGCCCTGCCGTTCGTCATCCGCCTCGCCGTGTGTCCTGATGTCCCGGTGCGCTCCGGCCTCACCGACCTCGTCGCCGTGGCGGCCGAACTCGCCGAGCCGGTCGATCCGGAAGACGAGCATGCGGTGCGCCTCCGGGAGCCGGACGCCCATCATCCGGAACGCGCGCGCTGCCGTGCCGTGCTCGCCGCGCACGCCGCCCTGGTGCCCCCGATGATGTCCGACGACCCGCCGCCCGCCTGAGAGGCTGCCACGGGGCGCACCGACGCCACGGCCTCAAGTCAGCCGGACGCACGCCCTGTTGGGACACGGATCCGGCTGCGGCACCCGCCGCGCGGGCCACGACCCCTCGATTGGCCCTGGCCGCTCGCGTCCGTGCCTCCGTAGGCTCGCGACATGCGGATCCGTATCGTCGACGCCTTCACCGACCGCCCCTTCGCCGGCAACCCCGCGGGCGTGCTGCTGCTGGACGCGGACAGCTTCCCCGAGGACGGCTGGCTCCAGCGGGTCGCCGCGGAGGTCAACCTCTCCGAGACCGCGTTCGCCCATCCCACGCCGGGCGCCCAGGACACGGACTGGGCCCTGCGCTGGTTCACCCCCAGGGCCGAGGTGAACATGTGCGGGCACGCGACGCTCGCCACCGCGCACATCCTGCACAGCACGGGCGCCGCCCGCGGCCCGGTGCGCTTCGGCGCCCGCTGCGGCGTCCTCACCACGACCGCCGCCGAGGACGGCACCATCACCATGGACTTCCCGGTCGCCCCGCTGACCTCGGTCGTCGTCACGGGCGAGATCTCCGCGGCGATCGGCGCCGACGTGCTGTCGGTGCACGAGACCGGCGACGACGTCGGCGACCTGATGGTGGAGGTCGTCGACGAGAGGACCGTACGGGCGCTCACGCCCGACATCGCCGCCGTCGCCGCGCTGCCCTCCAGGCGCGGCCTCGTCGTGACCGCCGCCGCCGAGTCCCCGGCGACGACCGGCTACGACTTCGTCTCACGCGGCTTCTTCCCCGCCGTCGGCATCGACGAGGACCCGGTCACCGGCAGTGCCCACACGGCGCTGGCGCCGTTCTGGTCACGGCGTCTGGGCCGCGACGCACTCATCGGGCTGCAGGCCTCGGCGCGTTCCGGCCTGGTGCGCACGGTGCTGAGCGGCGACCGCGTACGGCTCAGCGGCCGTGCCGTCACCGTGATCGACGGCGAGCTGCACGCCCACCCGTAGGGCGTTCTCAGGCGGTCGGCAGCCAGCCGACCTTCCCGGCGAGCAGGGCGTAGCCCACGAAGGCCACGATGTCGATGAGCGCGTGGGCCGCCACCAGCGGCCCCACCCGGCCCCAGCGCCGGTAGAGCAGCACGAAGACGACGCCCATCGCCATGTTCCCGATGAGCCCGCCGATGCCCTGGTAGAGGTGGTACGAGCCGCGCAGCACACTGCTGGCCACCAGCGCGCCGACCGGGGTCCAGCCCAACTGGCCCAGTCTGCGCAGAAGATAGCCGACGACGACGACCTCCTCGAGCACGGCGTTCTGGATCGCGGAGGCGATCAGCACGGGGATCTTCCACCAGACGTCGGGCAGCGACTCCGGCACGACCGTCAGGTTGAACCCGGAGGCGCGCGCGCCCAGATAGAACAGCAGCCCGGTGCCGCCGATGGCCGCGGCCAGGGCGGCGCCGCGCAGCAGGTCGGTCCGCGGGCGGCGCAGGTCGAAACCGATGGCCGGCATGCCCGTTCCCTCGCGGGCCAGCAGATGGGCGACGAGCGCGACCGGGACGAGCGCCGTGGCGACGCCGAACAGCTGCCAGGACAGGTCCAGCCACGGACGGCCCGGCGCCTGCGAGCCGACGAGGGTGGCCGCCTGGTCCTTGAGTCCGCCGGGCTTGGTCAGCGACCCGACGAAGCTGATCAGTGCCGAGAGCGCGCTCGCCCCGAGCGACAGCGCGAGCACCAGAAGGGTCTCGCTGCGCAGCGTCCGCGGGGCGAGCCGCTCCACCGTGCCGGCCCCGGCCCCGCCCGGCTCCGCCGCATTCCTGTCCTCAGATGCCTCCACCCGCGCCATCCTGCCTCATCGGTGCGACGGCGCGGGCGGCGGCTCAGCGTTCCCGCGGCCACTCGTGCACGGGGGCGCCGGTGTGCATCAGCTCGCAGTAGCGCAGGGTCATCGCGGCCAGCGCCCGCTGCCGGTCCAGCCCGCGGTCCAGCTCCTGGTGGAAGGCGACGGCCTGCCACTCGGCGCCGTTCATGCGGTTGCGGCAGCGGCCCTCGATGATGCCGAGGTAGTGGTCCCGGTCCACCGGGTCGATCCCCCAGGCGTCCAGTCCCGCGGCGGCCATCGGCAGCAGTTCGTCCAGGACGAGCTCGACGGCCCCGATCTCCATGAGACCGCTGCCGCGCCCCGGCCGGGGCCAGGTGAACACCGCGTCGATGCCGTACCGGCACGCGGCGTCGAAGTTCGCGGCGGCCGCCGCGAACGGCAGCCGGCTCCACACGGGCCGCGACGCCTCGGCGAGGGAGCGGACGAGCCCGTAGTAGAAGGCGGTGTTGGCGAGCACGTCGGCGACGGTGGGCCCGGCCGGCATCACCCGGTTCTCCACCCTCAGGTGCGGCACGCCGTCGACGACCGCGTACACGGGGCGGTTCCAGCGGTAGATCGTGCCGTTGTGCAGCGTGAGTTCCTTCAGTTGCGGCACCCCGCCCTCGTCGAGGACGTGCAGCGGGTCCTCGTCCTCGCAGATGGGCAGCAGGGAGGGGAAGTAGCGCACGTTCTCCGCGAAGAGGTCGTACGCGGAGTCGATCCACCGTTCGCCGAACCAGGTCAGCGGGCGCACGCCCTGGGCCCGGTGTTCCTCGGGCCGGGTGTCGGTGGCCTGCTGGAAGAGGGTGGGCCGGGTCTCCCGCCACAGCTCACGGCCGAACAGGAACGGGGAGTTGGCACCGAGCGCCACCTGCGGGCCGGCCACGACCTGCGCGGCGTTCCACACCGCGGCGAAGCGCGCGGGGGTGACCTGGAGGTGCATCTGCATCGAGGTGCACGCGGCCTCCGGGGCGATCGAGCCGGAGACGCAGGTCAGCCGCTCCACCCCCGAGATGTCGAGGGTGATGTCCTCGCCGCGGGCGGCCAGGATGCGGTCGTTCAGCAGCATGTAGCGGTCGACGCGGGAGAGATTGGCACCCACCAGGTCCTGTGCGCCGAGGGTGGGCAGGATTCCCACCATGACGATGCGCGCGCCGACCTCGCGGGCCTTTCCCTCGGCATATCCAAGACCCATGCGCAACTCTTCGGCGAGACGGTCCAGGACCCGGCCGGAAAGCCGGTGCGGCGCGATGTTCACTTCAATGTTGAACTGCGCGAGCTCGGTCTGGAAATCGCGGCTCGCGATGCGCTCGAGGACCTCCTCGTTCATCATGCGCGGCAGCCCGTCGCGGTCGGTGAGATTGAGTTCGATCTCCAGCCCCATGAGATTGCGGGGACGGTCGAACCGCTTCTCCTCCAGCAGTCGTTCCAACCCCAGCAGGCACTGCTTGAGCTTCCTGCGGTACCGCTGGCGGTCGGCCAGGTCGAACCCCGTGGCCGCGACCTTTTCCCCCATCGGAGGTCCTTCCTCGAGTGGGCCGTGATCACATCATGCCCAGCCCTGAGATCGATAAGGCCCCCCGGCCCCGGTCCGGAGCCGCTAAGCTGGCCACGAGCACCGTCTCGCGGCACATTCCACGGGCACGTACGGAATTCACATGCCGGCGTCGGCCCTCTCGTGAAAAACACCGACGAGATTCAGCCATCCGCAGTAACACGGAAAGCGCAGTTCACGGCGTGAGCGACGGTGCAATCGGGGAGCAATTACCTGCCCAGGGTGTCCTGGAACCGCCTTGCCCGTAATATCACTGACGGCTAGATGAAACACTGCGCGAACACACCTCGTATATCCTTCGTTCACAGGCAGAGCCTCCGCGACCCGCCGCGCGCCCGCGACGCACCGGCCACGGGAAGGGATCCGCATGCCCACGCTGATTCCGTTCGTCGCCGCCCCCACGCGCCTCACGGATCCGGGCTGTCCCGGCCTGCCGCCGTGTCGTCTGCTCCATCGCTGACAGTGCTGTCCGCACCCCGCCGAGCACCCCCGTGTCTCCTCATGAGAGGCCGCCCACCATGCCGCTGCAGGTAGCCCCAGCCCCCGCTCCCGCCCTGCGGAGCGTTCTCGCCGCCCTGAGCTCCCCGACCGCAGTCCGCGAGGCCCGCACCCCCTCGCTGCGCAACGCCACGGGGCCGCTGGTCGCCGAGCACCCGCTCCCGCTGCACGTCCTCGACCCCGTGATCACCGAACCGGGAGGACTGCCGCGCGCGCGACTGACCGGCTGGCGCTTCCACATCCGCACCGGCGAGAAGGTCGCCGCCGCGGGCGAGACGGTGGACACCCCGGACGGCTGGGCGTTCTCGCACTTCTGCGAGGGCCCCTACCTCGACTCCACCGAGCGCGCGCTGCGCCAGGCCGACGCGCTCACCACCCCTTACCAGCCGCACCTGCTCTCGGTACCGGGGCTCTACATGCTGACGCTGTGGCTGCACGGGGACGTCGCGGCCGACGCGGGCACCGCGCAGCCGGCCCCCGCCGACCTGCTGATCCCGCTGGCGCCGGCGCCGCCGGGGATCGCCGCGCACCGTATGCACCGGCTCTCCGACCTGGTGCCGGTGCTGACCCTGCGGCTGGCTCCGCCACCGCTGCTGGGCACCACCGCCTGAGACTGCCGGCTGGGGCGACCTCGCACGCCTCCGTGACCGTCCGGTCACGGAGGCGTTGCATTGTCCGGGCAACCGCCCGCGAGAGTGAATGCGTCCCCAACTAACGAGGACAGCTCACGCGAAATCCCTGCGGAAATCCCTCAGTAGAGCAACACTGGGACCGACCGACTGAACGGGGGAGCGGCATGACTGAGGTTCCTACCCAAGGCAGCCGTACTTCACACCACTCGCAGCGAAAGACGTCGTCCATGTGCCCGCACCAGCCGCAGTGTCCGTCCGCCGGCAGCCCCGACCGTGAGGCCGCCCACATCATGGCCAGCCACCCCGAGCAGGGCTGGAGCCTGCTGTGCAACGGCGTCCTCCTCTTCGAGGACACCGGTGAGCTGCTCCCCGACGGGCAGATCATCGCCCCGCACCGCCCGCTCGGCAGCGAGCACATCGTCACGGCGGCCTGACCGGGCCGGGAACGACACAGGGCCGACCCCGCTGCTGCAGCGGGGCCGACCCTTGAGCGTCAACCGCCCTTACGCGTCGTACTCTTCGAGCGGAGGGCAGGAGCAGACGAGATTGCGGTCGCCGAAGGCGCCGTCGATGCGGCGGACCGGCGGCCAGTACTTGTCCGCGGCCGACACACCGGCGGGGAAGACCGCCTCCTCACGGGAGTACGGGTGCTCCCAGTCGCCGCCCAGGGCCGCGGCCGTGTGAGGGGCGTTGCGCAGCGGGTTGTCGTCCTTGGGCCACTCCCCCGAGCCGACCCGCTCGACCTCGGCGCGGATCGCGATCATCGTGTCGCAGAAGCGGTCCAGCTCCGCGAGGTTCTCGCTCTCCGTCGGCTCGATCATCAGCGTCCCGGCCACCGGGAACGACATCGTCGGCGCGTGGAAGCCGTAGTCGATCAGGCGCTTGGCCACGTCGTCGACCGTCACGCCCGTCTCCTTGGTCAGCGGGCGCAGGTCGATGATGCACTCGTGCGCGACGAGCCCGCCGGGACCGGTGTAGAGCACCGGGAAGTGCGGCTCCAGGCGCTTGGCGATGTAGTTCGCGCTGAGCACGGCGACCTGGGTGGCGCGCTTGAGGCCCTCGCCGCCCATGAGGCGCACGTACGCCCACGAGATCGGGAGTATGCCGGCCGAGCCCCACGGCGCGGCCGAGATCGGGCCGACGCCCGTCTCCGGGCCGGCGGACGGCTGGAGCGGGTGGTTGGGCAGGTACGGGGCGAGGTGGGCGCGGACCGCGACCGGGCCCACGCCGGGACCGCCGCCGCCGTGCGGGATGCAGAAGGTCTTGTGCAGGTTCAGGTGCGACACGTCGCCGCCGAAGTGGCCGGGCTTCGCCAGGCCCACCAGGGCGTTGAGGTTCGCGCCGTCCACGTAGACCTGGCCGCCCGCGTCGTGCACCGCGGCGCAGATGTCGCCGATGTGCTCCTCGAAGACACCGTGCGTGGAGGGGTAGGTGACCATCAGCACGGCGAGTTCCTCGCGGTGCTGCTCGATCTTGGCGCGCAGGTCCTCGACGTCGACCTCGCCGTCGCCGGCGGTCTTGACGACGACGACCTTCATTCCGGCCATCACGGCGCTGGCGGCGTTGGTGCCGTGCGCGGAGGACGGGATCAGGCAGACCGTGCGCCCGCTGTCGCCGTTCGCGCGGTGGTAGGCGCGTACGGCCAGCAGGCCGGCGAGCTCGCCCTGGGAGCCGGCGTTCGGCTGGAGGCTGACCTTGTCGTAGCCGGTGACCTCGGCGAGGCGCTCCTCCAGCTCACGGATGAGGGTCAGGTACCCCTCGGCCTGGTCGGCCGGCGCGAAGGGGTGCATCGCGCCGAACTCGGGCCAGGTGACCGGCTCCATCTCGGTGGTCGCGTTGAGCTTCATGGTGCAGGAGCCCAGCGGGATCATGCCGCGGTCCAGCGCGTAGTCGCGGTCGGCGAGACGGCGCAGGTAGCGCAGCATCGCGGTCTCGGAGCGGTGCTGGTGGAAGACCGGGTGGGTCAGGTAGTCCACCGCGCGGGCCAGGCCGGCGGGCAGCGCGTCCTCGGTCGCCGCGTCCAGGGACTCGACGTCGGCGGTCACGCCGAAGGCGCCCCAGACCGCGGCGAGATCGGCGCGGCCGGTGGTCTCGTCGCAGGCGATGCCGACCAGGTCGGCGTCGACCTCGCGCAGGTTGACCCCGGCCTCGCGGGCGGCGGCCACCACCTCTGCGGCACGGCCGGGCACACGCGCGGTGACGGTGTCGAAGAAGGCGCCGGTGGTCACCTCGACGCCTCCGGCGCGCAGGCCGGCGGCGAGGACCGCGGCGTAGCGGTGGGTGCGGCGGGCGATCTGGGCCAGGCCGTCGGGGCCGTGGTAGACCGCGTACATCCCGGCCATGACGGCCAGCAGCACCTGCGCCGTGCAGATGTTGCTGGTGGCCTTCTCGCGGCGGATGTGCTGCTCACGCGTCTGCAGCGCCAGACGGTAGGCCCTGTCCCCGTCGGCGTCGACGGAGACACCGACCAGGCGGCCCGGCAGGCTGCGGGCGTACGTGTCGCGGACGGCCATGTAGCCGGCGTGCGGGCCGCCGAAGCCCATGGGCACGCCGAAGCGCTGGGTGGTGCCGACCGCGATGTCGGCGCCGAGCTCGCCCGGGGAGGTGAGCACGGTCAGGGCCAGCAGGTCGGCGGCGACGGTGACGATCGCACCGATTCCGTGGGCCTGCTCGACGACCGGCTTGAGGTCGCGCACGGCGCCGGAGGCGCCCGGGTACTGCAGCAGCACGCCGAAGACGCCCCGCTCGGCGATCTCCGCCGGGATGCCGTCGCTGAGGTCGGCGACGACGACCTCGACACCGGTCGGCTCGGCGCGGGTCTCGATCACGGCGACGGTCTGCGGGAAGGTGTCGGCGTCGATCAGGAAGACGCCGTCCTTGACCTTGCCGACGCGGCGGGCGAGCGCCATCGCCTCGGCGGCCGCGGTGCCCTCGTCGAGCAGCGAGGCACCGGAGGTGGGAAGCCCGGTGAGGTCGGCGACGACCGTCTGGAAGTTCAGCAGGGCCTCCAGGCGGCCCTGGGAGATCTCCGGCTGGTAGGGCGTGTACGCCGTGTACCAGGCGGGGTTCTCCATGACGTTGCGCAGGATGACCGGCGGGGTGAAGGTGCCGTGGTATCCGAGGCCGATCATCGGCCGCAGCACCTGGTTGCGGTCGGCGAGCGAACGCAGCTCGGCGAGGACCTCGGGCTCGGTGCGGGCGCCGGACAGGCCGAGCGCCTCGGCGCTCTTGATCGCGTCCGGGACGGCTGCGGCGGTCAGCTCGTCCAGCGAGCCGTAGCCGACCTGCGCGAGCATCTTGGCCTGCGCACCGGCGTCGGGCCCGATGTGACGCTGCTCGAAGGGGATGCCGCGCTCCAGCTCGGAGAGTGGGATGCGGTTGGCGGTCATCTGCGGAGGCCTCCTGGTCTGGCGCGACACGGCCTCCCCCTCTGTCATCTGAACCTGAGAGCTTCACCGTCCCGCACATGCGCCGGGGCGGCTTTCACCGTCGGTGAGGAACAGGCCGCGCACAGTTTGTGCCGCCCTTTCCTGCTTTCCAGAGTGACCTCACCCATGCGGTACGGATGCCTGAGAGATTCCGGGGAGGGTTTGCTCCTTCGGCGCCCGACGGGCGGTTCCCCGCGTCGTCAGGACTCTCCCGCAAGGGGTCAGCAGCCGCTGTCAGCGTACCAGCGCGGTCAGGGAACGAGTCATGTGACAGCCGCCACCTTTCGTGCCTAAATAGGATTAAACGCGACCAGTTGGAGGGACCGTGCAGACCGGTATCGATCCGCGCAGCCTCATCGGACGCAGGGCCTTCGACCGCAACGGGATGAAGATCGGCACCGTCGACGAGGTGTACCTCGACGACGCCACCGGGGAACCCGAATGGGCTGCGGTGCGCACCGGTCTCTTCAGCCGTGACGCGTTCGTGCCGCTGGAACCGAGCGAGTTCACCGGGGAGGAGCTGCGCGTGCCGTTCGACAAGGCACTGATCAAGGACGCCCCGGACTTCGGCGTGGGCCGGCACCTCTCCCCCGAGCAGGAGCTCCAGCTCTACCACCACTACGGCATGAGCGGGCCCTCGCTGTCCGGCCCGGTGCCGGAGCCCCCGCCGGACCGCGACTTCGGCACGCTGGCGGGCGACAGCTGACGCGGGAGCGCCGGCAGGCCCGATAACACCAGCGGGAGCGGCTCGGACGGCTCCAGCTCCGTGTCGTCCACCGCGAAGGTTCGCACCCGCCCCGGCGCCACCGAACCCGGTTCCTCGAAGCGCACGGTGACCCTGCCGACGCCGCTGCCCTGCACCCATCCGGCGCCGTACTCGCTGTGCCGTACGTCCTGGCCGGGCACCCAGCGCCGCTCCTGCGGCGCAGGCTCCCGGGGTACCTCCGCGGGCCGCTCCGGCACCCCCTGCGACGCACCGGAATCCTCCTCCGCGGCGCTCTCCTCCACCCGTTCCGCCGCCTGGGCGAACAGGTCCTCCTGTGTGAAGTCGGCGAGCCCGGCGACACCGACCCCGAGCAGCCGGACGCCGCCGGTGATGTCGACGGCCTCCAGCAGCCGGGCCGCGGTCTCCCGGACCACCGCCAGGTCGTCGGTCGGGGCGCGCAGCGTCTCCGAGCGGGTCAGCGTCGTGAAGTCGTAGCGCCGCACCTTCAGCACCACCGTGCGGCCCGAGCGGCCGGCGGAGCGGAGCCGTCGCACGCAGCGGTCGGCCAGGCGGTCCACCTCCAGCCGGACCCGTACCCGGTCGGTGAGGTCCACGTCGAAGGTGTCCTCGACCGAGACCGACTTGCTCTCCCGGTCGGCGACCACCGGCCGCTCGTCGATAGCCAGGGCCATCCCGTACACATGGGCGCCGTGAGCCTTGCCGAGCAGCCGCACCAGCTCGGCCTCCCCCGCCTCCACCACCTCGCCGACCATGAGAATGCCCGCTCTCCGCAGGTGCTCCGCCGTCGCGGGACCCACGCCGGGCAGCGTGCGGACCTGCATGGGGGCCAGCAGCTCACGCTCGGTGCCGGGCTCGATGAGCACCAGGCCGTCCGGCTTGGCCTGCTCCGAGGCGATCTTGGCGATCAGCTTGGAGCCCGCGAGCCCCACGGAACCGGTGACCCCCGTCGCCGCCCTGATGTCCGCCCTCAGCCGCTCCCCCACCGCGCGCGGGTCGTCCGCGATCCCGCCCGCCTCCAGGTCCACGAAGGCCTCGTCCAGGCTGAGCGGCTCGACCAGCGGCGAAAGCCTCGACAGCAGCTCCATCACGGTGTCGCTGATCTGCCGGTAGACCGCGAAGCGCGGAACGAGGTAGGCGGCGTTGGGGCACAGCCTGCGCGCGTGGGCCATGGCCATGGCCGAGTGCACCCCGTGCACCCGGGCCTCGTACGACGCGGTCGCCACCACCCCGCGCGGCCCGACACCCCCCACGATGACCGGCTTGCCCCGCAGACTCGGCTTCGCGGCCTGCTCGACGGCGGCGAAGAACGCGTCCATGTCGAGGTGGAGGATGGTCGGCGCGCTTCTCACAGTCACCGATGGTGCACCATTGGTCCGACATCCGCCGTACGTGTGTACGGCGGACGGATGGGGCGCGGCCGGTCCGGCCCGGTCAGCCCGCGCGGTTGCGGCGCCGTGCCAGCTCGTCGCCCGGGTTGTGCCCGACCAGGGTCTCCCCGGTGTCGACCCGCTCGGAGTGCAGTTGCGACAGGGCGCCCTCGACGTCCCGCCACACCACCCCCACGGCGATCCCGAAGATCCCCTGACCGCCCTGGAGCAGGTCGACGACCTCGTCGGGCGAGGTGCACTCGTACACCGTCGCCCCGTCGCTCATCAGCGTCATACGGGTGAGTTCCGCGGGCCCGCTGGACCGCAGGTGCTGCACGGCGGTGCGGATGTTCTGCAGGGACACGCCCGTGTCGAGGAGCCGCTTGACGATCTTGAGGACCACGACGTCCCGGAAGCTGTACAGCCGCTGCGTCCCCGAGCCGTACGCGGGCCGGATGCTGGGCTCCACGAGCCCGGTACGCGCCCAGTAGTCGAGCTGGCGGTAGGTGATGCCGGTCGCCGCGCAGGCGGTGGGCCCCCGATAGCCGACCCGTTCGCCGGCCCCCTCCGGCAGCTGTCCCGAGGTGTCGCCCGAACCCCCTCCGGGGGGCGTCGCGGCGTTGCGGGCCAGGGCCCCGCGCATCGGATACGGGCCGCCGAAGGCCGTACCGTCGCCGGTGCTTCTCACGCCGACCTCCCGTCCCTTCGCACCCCTCAGGGCACGCGCACGTGCCATCGGGACTTTCCTTCTCGACGGTAGGCAGTCACTCCGGGTGCGTCAACGATCGCCACGCTCGGCACGCCGAGTGATATCAACCCCAGAGGTGGTTTTCCGTGTCCACGGTGAGGGTAGGGCTGGACGAATGGCCTCGGCGGCCCCTCATTGACTGCTGGTGCCGAAGTCCTCGGGCGAGATCTGGTCGAGGAACTCGCGGAACTTCTCGACCTCGTCCTCCTGCTCGTCGGGAATGGCGATGCCGGCGTCGTCCAGGACACCGTCGCTCCCGTAGATGGGGGTTCCGGTGCGGAGCGCCAGCGCTATGGCATCCGAGGGACGGGCGCTCACCTCCACGCCGCTGGCGAACACCAGCTCCGCGTAGAAGACGCCGTCGCGGAGGTCGGTGATCCGGACCTCTGTCAGCGTCTGGCCGACGGCCTCGAGCACGTCCTTGAACAGATCATGGGTCAGCGGCCGCGCGGGCGTCATGCCCTGCTGCGCGAAAGCGATGGCGGTGGCCTCCCCCGGCCCGATCCAGATGGGCAGGTAGCGGTCGCCTCCCACTTCCCGCAGGAGCACAATCGGCTGGTTGGAGGGCATTTCGACCCGGACACCCACGACGTCGAGCTCGTTCACACAGCAACCCTAGGCCGTGCCCGGCAGGTTTGGGTAGTCGGGACGGGCCCGGCCGGCCGCCGACCGGGCGTGTCCCGGCCACCTCGGCTCAGAAGAGCCGCACCCTGAGCGCGGACTGCACCAGCGCCGCGTGCAGGCGCACCGACAGCGCCGCCAGCTCCCGCGCGGTGGCCTCCGCGTGCGTCCTGGTCTGCGGATTGCGGTGCCTGCGCAGGGGCGCGACCACCTGCTCGACCAGACCGGCCTCACGCTCGGCGGCGGCCTTCATCGCGCGCAGGTGACGCGGTTCGAGCCCGAAACGGCCCAGATCGGCCACGATCTTGGCGATGTTCACCGTTTCGGCGTCATAGTCGCCGTCAGGACCGGCCTCCACCAGCCCGTACGCCTCCCACTGGGCGAGCTCACCCGGTTCGGCACCCGTCGCGGCCAGCAGTTCGTCCCGGCCGATGCGCAGCGCGGCCGGCGCCTCCCGCTCGATCGCGCCGACCTCGATCAGTTCCCGGGACTCCCCGGAGGACGGGACGGGCAGCGGCAGCGGCTCGCCGCGGTCGAGGGCGTCGACGTGCTCGCGGATCACTTTGAGCGGAAGATAGTGGTCGCGCTGCATGCGCAGCACGTGCCCGAGCCGCTCCACATCCCGGACGGTGAACTTCCGGTACCCCGACGGAGTGCGCTGCGGCTCCACCAGCCCCTCCGCCTCCAGGAAACGGATCTTGGAGATGGTGACCTCGGGGAACTCCTCCCGCAACTCGTTGAGCACCGCTCCGATGCTCAGCAGCCGGTCGTCCGCGGTGGCGGTGCCGTTGCCGGCACCGCCCGACGGTGTAAGAAGCATGAACCTTCCCTCGCGGGGGTCAGGCGCCCCACTGGCTCGCGTAGAAGACCAGTCGGTACTTGCCGATCTGTACCTCGTCGCCACTGGACAGGGTCACCGAGTCGATCCGCTCCCGGTTGACGTAGGTGCCGTTGAGGCTGCCGACGTCGGAGACCGTGAAGGAACCGTCCTGCTGGCGCCGGAACTCCACGTGACGCCGCGAGACGGTGACGTCGTCCAGGAAGATGTCGCTCTCCGGGTGGCGGCCGGCCGTGGTCAGCTCACCGTCCAGGAGGAAGCGGCTCCCCGAGTTGGGGCCACGGCGCACCACCAGCAGCGCGGAGCCCGGGGGCAGCGCGTCGACCGCGGCCTGGGCCTCCGGGGACAGCGCCGGCAGCACGGTCTGCCCCGTCGCCTCGGCCTCGTACGCCTCGATCCCGGAGATGGAGATCGTGGACGTGGTCTCGGAGGCACGCTCGGACGGCACCCCGGCGCGCAACGGCGCGCCACAGTTGGAGCAGAAACGGCTCGCTTCCGCGTTCTGGAACCCGCACCGCGCACAGACCGGCAAGGACCCTCCACCCGTGCTAGAGGCTGATGGTTGCTGGAAACCTATGCGCCCCGCAGCCGCAGGGTCAACAGAAACCGCACCAGGACCGCCCGAAATGTCACCGCCCGGAGCAGCGGCCTCGTCACGGAACAGCGGGCGCTCCTCGCCCGGCCCCTCCCCCTGCACGTGCCGCGGCGCGCGGTGACGCGCGGTCGGGCTGTCACCAGCCGGACGCGAACTCTTGCCGAACCACTTACCGAACAACTTCACGGGCGATTCCCCTTGAACGACACAGACCCGCCCGTGGGGCAGGACGAACCCTCAGTCACGACCAACACACAGTTTCTCTCACGCACCACCCCAACGGTGCGGCGACCCCCCGCATTCTCCCGCCCTCCCCCGCATACCTCACTCGCCCCCGCATCACCGGGTTGACGACTGAGCGTAGTCAGGCTGCTCCGACGGCCGCAAGGCGTCGACAACGATCTTCTCCGATCGTGCCACGTCCGCTGTGGCCTGCTCCTTCTCCAAAGTCTGTACCACGCCGCCCGGGATGTTCAGCGCGGGTTCGAGATCTTGTGGATTACCGATGACCTTGAAGCGGTAGGGCGCGCTCACCTTGTGCCCGTCGATCTGCACACCGCCCGACCCCTGGGTGAAGTACGTGTCGGCGACGACCCGCACGTCGTTGATCTGGATCGCCTCCGCTCCCGCGGCGCGCAGCTCCTGGAGCGCGTCGAGGAGCATGTCGGCCTCGACCCCGCCCTGGGGGTCGTTGACGGTCAGCGTGATCCCGGGCCCCTCGACGGCGACCGTGCCGGCCAGCACCCCGAGCTGCTCGGCCTTCTGCTCGGTCTGCCTGCGGGCCTCCTCGGCCTGGTCGGAGCTGTTCTCCAGCTCCGTGCGCTGCTCCTCAAGGCGCCGCCGCTCGTCGCCCAGTCGCTGCGAGCGGTTGTCCAGCTCGTCCAGGATGCGCACCAGGTCCTCCTGGCGGGCGCCGCGCAGCGCGCCGGTGTCGCTGGTCGAGCGGACCTGGATGGCCAGGCCGAGGCCCAGCACGAACAGCAGCAACGCGACGATCAGCTGGGCCCGGGACACCCGCGGCGGCCACAGCCCCGACTTGAGGCGTTGCCGGCCGGTCACGGGCGCGGGACCCACGGGTCCCCCCGCGTCCGGCGACGGCTGCTGCCGACCCGGCGCGGAAGGCCCCGCGTCCGCCGGTGCGGTGGGCGGCATCGGTCCGGCGGCGGGCAGCTCCTGGCGGGCCGGGGGCTCGGGGCGCCAGGACGGCTCCGGCCGGAAGGGCGGCTCGGGCCGCTCGGGCCCGGCGTGCCCCGCCGGCCTGCGCGGTTCCGCGGGCTCGCCGGGAGTGCCGGGGCGCGACGTCTCCGGGCGCTCCGGCGTCTGGTCGCTCTCGTCGCTCATCGTGCTGTCACGCCCGGAAGACATGGCGGCGGATCGCCGCGGCGTTGGAGAAGATGCGGATGCCGAGGACGACGACCACACCCGTGGAGAGCTGCGCACCCACCCCCAGCTTGTCGCCCAGGAAGACGATCAGCGCGGCCACGACGACGTTGGAGAGGAAGGAGACCACGAAGACCTTGTCGTCGAAGATCCCGTCGAGCATGGCCCGCAGACCGCCGAAGACGGCGTCGAGCGCGGCGACCACGGCGATCGGGAGGTAGGGCTCGACCACCGTCGGCACCACGGGGCGGACCACCAGGCCCACCACCACTCCAACGATCAGGCCCAGTACGGCGATCAATTCGTACCCTTCCCATTTCCGGATGCGCTCGACGACGGCCCGGTCGACGGGACCGGGGTCGCGGAGCGGATGATCAGGCTCGGAGCCGCGGGCAGTTCCAGCTTCTCCTTCTCGGAGATGCGCGTACGGATCCCGTAGTTCTCCTGCAGGACGTGCAGGTACTGCCCGTCCGCACTGTCCAGGAAGGACGTGCTCAGCTTCTGCGGGTCCCCGATCGCCAACACCGTGTAGGGCGGTACCAGCGGCCGGTTGTCGACCAGTATGGCGTCACCCGCGGCACGGATGGCCGACAACGACGTCAGCCGCTGCCCGTTGATGGAGATGGCCTCCGCCCCCGACGCCCACAGGCCGTTGACGACGCGCTGCATGTCCCGGTCGCGCACGCGGCCGGTGTCCGTGAAGTCACTGGTCGTACGCGGATCGTTGCCGCCGCCCGACGAGGCCTCCTTGGCGTCGTTGACCTCCAGCTCGATCCCCGGCCCCGTGACCGGCGTCGCCCCGGCGAGCAGCGCCACGCGCTCCGCCTCGCCGTCCTGGTCGTTGAGCGCCTGCCGCTGCCTGGCCGCCACGTCGTCGCGCAGCTCGTCCACGCTCTTCTGCAGCTCGTCGGCGGTACGGGTCTCGGACTGGATGCGGTCGATGAGCTTCTGCCGCTCCTTGGCCAGCGTCGGGGCCGCCACCTGCGTCTGCGCCGCGCCTATGGTGACCACCACGGCGGCCAGCACCAAGCCCAGTGCGAGCACCAGCCGGCCCCGCAGCGTCCCGGGCAGACGCGACGTGCCCGTGGCACCCCGGCGGGCGGCGGCCTCGGCGTACCCGTCGTCGAGGCTGTGCTCCATGACGTTGTTCAGCAGCGACATGGAGGCGTCCGGGCGCCGGGTCACGGCCCTCCCAGGGGCGCTGCTCCGATCGGGGTGCTGCTGCGGCATGCCGCACATCGTCGCACGTCCCCGCCACCGACCTCGAACGGGCCCCTCCCGACGCGCCGTTCGTCGCGTCGGGAGGGGCCCGTGAGCCGTCGCCGGGGCTCGGTCAGCGGCCCGCGCTGTCCACGATCCCCGCCCACTCGTCGAGCAGTGCCTGCGCGGAGGCGTCGTCCGGGCCCTCCGCCCACAGGTGTGTGACCGCCTCGGCCGGATCGGGCAGCACCATCACCCAGCGGCCGTCCGCCTCGACCACGCGCACGCCGTCGGTGGTGTCGACGCTGCGGTCGCCCGCCTCCTCGACCACGCGGCGCATGACCATGCCCTTGACCGCCCACGGCGTCGCCAGGTCCCGCTTGAGGACATGGGCACGGGGGATGCGGGCGTCGATCTGGCTCAGGGTGAGCTGCGTACGCGCCACCAGGCCGATCAGCCGGACGAAGGCCGCCGCGCCGTCGAAGACGCTGCTGAACTCCGGGACGATGAGGCCGCCCTTGCCGTCACCGCCGAAGATGGTCGTGTCCTGCCGGCCGACCCGGGTCAGGTCGTCGGGCGAGGTCGTCGTCCACTCCACCTGCGTGCCGTGGTACGCCGCGACCTGCTCGGCGACGCGTGTCGTCGTCACGGGGAGCGCCACCCGGCCGCTGCGGCGCTCGGCGGCGACCAGGTCGAGCAGGACCAGCAGGGCCCGGTCGTCCTCGATGATCTTGCCGCGCTCGTCCACCAGCGACAGCCGCTCGCCCACCGGGTCGAAGCGCACACCGAATGCGGCCCGCGAGGAGGCCACGATCTCCCCGAGCCGGACCAGGCCGGCCCGCCGGCTGTCCGCGGTCTCGGTCGGTCTGGCCTCATTGAGGCCGGGGTTGATCGTCAACGAGTCCACCCCGAGCCGGCCGAGCAGGCTCGGCAGGACGAGGCCCGCACTGCCGTTCGCGGCGTCGACCACGACCTTGAGCCCCGCCTCGGCGATGCCCGAGGTGTCCACGGCCCTCAGCAGCGCGCCGGTGTAGGAGTCGAAGACGCTCGCCGGGAAGTTCAGGTCGCCGATCTCACCGGGGAACGCCCGGCGGTACTCCTGGCGCGCGAAGACGCGGTCCAGCTTGCGCTGCCCGGCCGCCGACAGGTCGGCGCCGCGTTCGTCGAAGAACATGATGTCGACCGAGTCGGGGATGCCCGGGCTCGTCCGGATCATGATGCCGCCGGCGCTGCCGCGGGCGGTCTGCTGCCTCGCCACGGGCATCGGCACATTCTCCAGGTCGCGCACGTCGATCGCGCTGGCCTGGAGCGCCGAGATCACCGCCCGCTTGAGCGCACGCGCACCACGGGAGTGGTCACGGGCTGTGGTGACGGTGGCGCCCTTCTTGAGCGTCGTCGCGTACGCGCCCGCCAGTCGCACGGCCAGTTCCGGGGTGATCTCCACGTTCAGGATGCCGGAGACGCCCCGCGCGCCGAAGAGGTTCGCCTGGCCCCTGGACTCCCAGATGACCGAGGTGTTCACGAAGGCGCCGGCCTCGATGGTCTTGAACGGGTACACCCGGACGTCGCCCGCGATGATCGACTCCTCGCCGATCAGGCACTCGTCGCCGATGACCGCGCCGTCGTCGATCCGCGCCGCGCGCATGACGTCGGTGTTCTTGCCGATGACGCAGCCGCGCAGATTGGTCTGGGGCCCGATGTAGACGTTGTCGTGGACCACGGCCTTGTGCAGGAAGGCGCCCGACTTCACGACGACGTTGGAGCCGATCACCGTGTGCTCGCGCAGCTCGGCCCCGGCCTCGACCTTGGCGTAGTCACCGACGTACAGCGGACCGCGAAGCGTCGCGTCCGGGTGGACCTCCGCACCCTCGGCGACCCAGACGCCGGGCGAGATCTCGAAGCCCTCGAGATCGACGTCCACCTTTCCCTCGAGGACGTCCGCCTGCGCCTTGATGTAGCTCTCGTGGGTGCCCACGTCCTCCCAGTAGCCCTCGGCGATGTAGCCGTAGATGGGCTTGCCTTCCTTCATCAGCTGCGGGAAGACGTCACCGGACCAGTCCACGGAGACATCGGGCTCGACATAGTCGAAGACCTCGGGCTCCATGACGTAGATGCCGGTGTTCACCGTGTCGGAGAAGACCTGGCCCCAGGTCGGCTTCTCGAGGAAGCGCTCGACCTTGCCTTCCTCGTCGACGATGGTGATGCCGAACTCGAGGGGGTTGGGCACCCGGGTCAGGCAGACCGTGACCAGCGCGCCCTTCTCCTTGTGGAAGTTGATCAGCTCGGTGAGGTCGAAATCGGTCAGGGCGTCACCCGAGATCACCAGGAACGAATCGTCCTTCAGTGCGTCCTCGGCGTTCTTGACGCTGCCGGCGGTGCCGAGTGGCTTCTCCTCGTTCGCGTAGGTGAGCTCCATGCCGAGTTCCTCGCCGTCGCCGAAGTAGTTCTTGACGAGGGAGGCGAGGAACTGCACGGTCACCACGGTCTCGGTCAGACCGTGCCGCTTGAGCAGCTTGAGCACATGCTGCATGATCGGCTGATTCACGACCGGCAGCAGCGGCTTGGGCATGCTCGAGGTCATCGGGCGAAGGCGCGTGCCCTCGCCGCCGGCCATCACGACGGCCTTCATGTCGGAAGCGTCCTCCTCAAAGAGACGACTGTCTTGCCGACGTCACCCGTACTCTCTCTTGCGCGGACCGTCGCGGTCCCCCGGACCGCCGGTCACGCGCGGGGCACCCGGCCGGAGGTTCTCCTGCCGGGTACGCGGGCTCAATCGGCCGTGGCGTCCGCCCTGACGAGTCGGCGGACCTGGACCACGTAGAGGATCCCTGCCCACCAATACAGCGTTGTACCCCATCCGGCGAACGCCCATCCGAAAATAGCAGCGAGCGTGCTCAGCCACCCGTCGCCGTCGCTCAGCAGCAGCAACGGGAAGGCGTACATCAGATTGAAGGTGGCGGCCTTGCCCATGAAGTTGACCTGCGGCGGACCCCAGCCGTGCCGGCGCATGACCAGGATCATCACGCCCATGACGGCGTCCCGGGCCACCAGGATGGCCGTCAGCCACCACGGTAGGATCCCGCGCCAGGTCAGGCCGATGATCGTGGAGACGATGTAGAGCCGGTCCGCGGCCGGGTCCAGCACCCGGCCGAGGCTGCTGATCTGGTTCCAGCGGCGTGCGAGCTTCCCGTCCAGGTAGTCGCTGACACCGCTCAGGGCGAGCACGAGCAGCGCCCAGCCGTCGACCTTCGGACCGCCGAACTCCGGCCACAGGATGAGCCACAGGAACACGGGCACGCCCAACAGCCGTGCCATACTCAGGATGTTGGGGATCGTGAAGACGCGATCCGTCTGCACCCTTGTCTCCTGGACCTCCACCGGGGGCCCCTCCTGTTGAACGTACGCTCCGATGATTCCACCCGACCTTACATCAGGGCATGAAAAAGCCCGCCGCCGGGCCTCTGAGAGGCTCCGGCGACGGGCTTTACAAGAATTGTTCGGCGGCGTCCTACTCTCCCACAGGGTCCCCCCTGCAGTACCATCGGCGCTGAAAGGCTTAGCTTCCGGGTTCGGAATGTAACCGGGCGTTTC
>NZ_JARAVM010000099.1:0-649 GCF_033792735.1 Streptomyces sp. PA03-3a | reverse complement strand
AGTGGACGCGAGCATCTGTGGCCAAGTTTTTAAGGGCGCACGGTGGATGCCTTGGCACCAGGAACCGATGAAGGACGTGGGAGGCCACGATAGGCCCCGGGGAGCTGTCAACCGAGCTTTGATCCGGGGGTGTCCGAATGGGGAAACCCGGCAGTCGTCATGGGCTGTCACCCGCTGCTGAACACATAGGCAGTGTGGAGGGAACGCGGGGAAGTGAAACATCTCAGTACCCGCAGGAAGAGAAAACAACCGTGATTCCGGGAGTAGTGGCGAGCGAAACCGGATGAGGCCAAACCGTATGCGTGTGATACCCGGCAGGGGTTGCGCATGTGGGGTTGTGGGATCGTACTTCAGTCGTCTGCCGGCGGCTGGGCGAGTCAGAAACCGTTGATGTAGGCGAAGGACATGCGAAAGGTCCGGCGTAGAGGGTAAGACCCCCGTAGCTGAAACATTAGCGGCTTGCTTGTACGACACCCAAGTAGCACGGGGCCCGAGAAATCCCGTGTGAATCTGGCGGGACCACCCGCTAAGCCTAAATATTCCCTGGTGACCGATAGCGGATAGTACCGTGAGGGAATGGTGAAAAGTACCGCGGGAGCGGAGTGAAATAGTACCTGAAACCGTGTGCCTACAAGCCGTGGGAGCGTCG
>NZ_JARAVM010000051.1:0-43165 GCF_033792735.1 Streptomyces sp. PA03-3a | reverse complement strand
GAGTGCCCATGGGCCCTGCGCGTCCGTGCCCGCGCTTCCGCGGTGGTCGGCGGCCGGGGGGATGGGCGCCCCTGCGGGTGCCGGTGGTCCGGGTTCGGGCGGGCGGGAGAGGGCCCGCCGCGGGCGCAGCGGACTCGCGGACGGCGGCGGCGCGTACCGCCGTCCGTGGGCCCGCGCCCCGCCGGGAGGCCCTAGTTCTGGGCGGCCTCGGCCGCCGCCGTGGCGGCCGGCTCCGTCGCGTCGGGGAGGCGGCGACGGCGGCGGCGCTTGAGCAGTGCCCAGCGCCCGCGGGGACCGGAGACCGTGCCGGCGGCCGGGGTGACCTCGGTGCCGGCCTCGCCCGCGGCCTCCGCGGCGGCCTGGGCCACCGGGAGGAAGCCCTCGCCGCGCCGGGCGTCGGGGCGCTCGTCCTCCTCGGGCCACAGCCCGACGGCGGAGCACAGGGTCGGCAGCATCGCCATGGCCGCGGTCGCGTACCCCTCGGCCGACGGGTGGTAGTTGTCCGGGCCGAACATCTCGCGGGGGCGTGACTCGAACTCGGGCCCCAGAAGGTCGCCCAGGGACACGGTGCGGCCGCCGAGGCCGACCACCGCGATCGTCTGCGCGGCGGCGAGCTGGCGGCTCAGCCGGCGCGCGATCCAGCGCAGCGGCTGGTAGACCGGCTCGATGGTGCCGAGGTCGGGGCAGGTTCCGACGATCACCTCGCAGCCCGCCTCGCGCAGCCGCCGCACCGCGTCGGACAGCAGCCGCACCGAGACGGCGAGCGGCATCCGGCGCGTCACGTCGTTCGCCCCGATCATGATCACGCACAGACCGGGGGCGGTGCCGGGGCCGGACCCCAGCAGAAGATCGACCTGGCGGGCCAGGTCGTCGGACTGTGCGCCGGGGTTGGCCACGTTGACCAGCCGTACCGGCCGTTCGGCCACCGCCGCCACCCCTGACGCCAGCAGCGCGCCGGGGGTCTGGCTCGCCCGGTGCACCCCCTGGCCCGCCGCCGTGGAGTCGCCCACGAGGGCCAGCACGATCGGCCGCTCGTCGGTGCTCAGCGCGAAGGCGGCGCCGTAGACGCCGTCCGCTCGGGGCGGGACCGCGTCGGAGCCGCCGACGGCCCGCCGGGCGAGCGCGCCCTCGGTCAGCAGCAGGCCGACCGCGGCGCCGCCCAGCAGCCCGATGCCGCCTCCTCCGTACGCGGCGGCCGTCGCGATCCGCCGCGCCACCCTTGCCCTGGACAACGTCCACCTCCCGCGCCGGGTGTGCGGGCCCCCGTGGCCCGACCCGTACAACGATTTGTTGCCCCGTCCGGCGCCCGCCGCAACCGCTGCGCGGCCCGGACTCAGGTCAGCCGCTGCTGGGCGACGAACCAGGCGAGCTGGGTGCGGTTGGCGGTTCCGGTGGACTCCATCAGGGACCGGATCCTGCGCTGCAGTGTGCGCAGGGATATCCCGAGCTGGGAGGCGATGGCCTTGTCGGGCAGCCCGGACATCAGCAGTGAGAGCAACTGCTCGTCCAGTTCCGGGGAGTCGGGGAACTCCGGGTCCTCCTCGGTCTCCCCGCCGGGCGAGGGCATCCGCAGCGGCGTGCCGCGCAGCCAGCGGTCCTCGAAGAGCTCCAGGAGCGCGTCCACCAGGACCGAGGGGTGCAGCAGCAGGAGGCCGGCGGAGGAGACCACGGAGCGGTCGCGGCCGCCGGACAGCGGCAGCAGCGCCCGCTCGGCGTCGACGATCATCAGCTTCATCGGCACGCTCGGCGCCGCCCGGGCCAGCTCGCCCGGCTCGACGAAGCCCGGCATGTCCGCCGCACCCGGGTACACCAGCGCCGTCGTCTCGTACAGCGAGCGATACTCCACCCCGGCGGTCAGCCGCTCCTTCTGCACGATGTTGCCCGCCGCGGCGACGTACGGCGGCCGCACGAAGGTCAGCACCTCCTTGCGGGCCTCGCGCTGCAGCTGTTCGATCATGTGCTGCTGCTCAGCCTCGCCGTGGATCACCTCGGCGATCCCGCCCGGCATCACCGGCTCGGCCGGCCGTGACGGGCGTACGGCGGCGAGTGCCGTGAGCCGCTCCCGTACGGAGGCGAGACCGGACTCCACGGCCGCCAGACCGCTGAGGGCGGCGGCGTAGTCGGCGTTGCCCGTGCCCGCGTCGGCGGTGTCCGGGTGCTTCTCGTCAGGCATTGCTCACCCCCCGGTTGTACAAGCCCGGTGTCGTAACTGCGACGTGTCGTGATCGCGCCACGGTGCGACTCTACAACCGGACCTTCCGGGGCGTACGTAACACCGATGTGAAGCATGCCGGGCCCGGTCCCGGCAGGGGCGGCCCCGTGTGGGAAAACCGCTTACCCTGGCCTCACAATCACGGAGAACCCGGAGACAATGGTGCAGTTCCACGACTCGATGATCAGTCTCGTCGGCAACACCCCGCTGGTGAGGCTCAACAGCGTGACGGCAGGAATCCAGGCGACCGTCCTGGCCAAGGTCGAGTACTTCAACCCCGGCGGTTCGGTCAAGGACCGCATCGCGCTGCGGATGATCGAGGCCGCGGAGAAGAGCGGCGAACTCAAGCCCGGCGGCACGATCGTCGAGCCCACCTCGGGCAACACGGGCGTCGGCCTGGCGATCGTGGCCCAGCAGAAGGGCTACCACTGCATCTTCGTCTGCCCTGACAAGGTCTCCGCGGACAAGATCAACGTCATGCGGGCCTACGGCGCCGAGGTCGTGGTCTGCCCCACCGCCGTGGACCCCGAGCACCCGGACTCCTACTACAACGTCTCCGACCGGCTGGTGCGCGAGACCCCGAACGCCTGGAAGCCCGACCAGTACAGCAACCCCAACAACCCGGCCTCGCACTACCACTCCACCGGCCCGGAGCTGTGGGAGCAGACCGAGGGGAAGATCACGCACTTCGTGGCGGGCGTCGGCACCGGTGGCACCATCTCCGGAACCGGCCGCTACCTGAAGGACGCCTCGGACGGCAGGGTGAAGGTCGTCGGCGCCGACCCGGAGGGTTCCGTCTACAGCGGCGGCTCGGGCCGGCCGTACCTCGTCGAGGGCGTCGGCGAGGACTTCTGGCCCACCGCCTACGACCGCACTGTCGCGGACGAGATCGTGGCGGTCTCGGACAAGGACTCCTTCCAGATGACCCGCCGCCTCGCCAAGGAGGAGGGCCTGCTCGTCGGCGGCTCCTGCGGCATGGCCGTCGTCGCGGCGCTGCGCGTGGCCGAGCGGCTCGGCCCGGACGACGTGGTGGTCGTCCTGCTGCCGGACTCCGGCCGCGGCTACCTGTCGAAGATCTTCAACGACGAGTGGATGGCCGACTACGGATTCCTGGAGGAGGGCACCGGCCAGGCCCGTGTCTCCGACGTGCTGGACCGCAAGGACGGCGGCATCCCGCACCTGGTGCACATGCACCCCGAGGAGACGGTCGGCCAGGCCATCGAGGTGCTGCGCGAGTACGGCGTCTCGCAGATGCCGATCGTCAAGCCCGGCGCCGGCCACCCCGACGTCATGGCCGCCGAGGTCATCGGCTCCGTCGTGGAGCGGGAGCTGCTCGACGCGCTGTTCACCAAGCGCGCCACCCTCGACGACCCGCTGGAGCGGCACATGAGCGCGCCGCTGCCGCAGGTGGGCTCCGGCGAGCCGGTCGGCGACCTGATGGCCGTGCTGGGCTCGGCCGACGCCGCGATCGTGCTGGTCGAGGGCAAGCCGACGGGCGTGGTCAGCCGCCAGGACCTGCTCGCCTTCCTCGCCGAGGAGGCGAAGTAGCGGCACCCCGGGGCGCCCCCGGGGGGCTCCGCCGCAGGTTCGCGGAAGTGGTACACCCACGTCACGTACCCGCAGCACGCCCTTAACACGGCTCCGGCACATTGGTGGATGTCGGCGGACGGCGCACCGGTCGCCCGGCCGACACCACGGATGTGGCACCAAGGACCTCCGGAGCGGCTCCCGGACTCCATGGTGACCCCAGGACGCGTGACCCGGCCCTGATCCGGCCCGCGTCCCTCGCGGGGACCGCCGTCGTCCCGCCCCCCGGGTGACCGGGGGTGCGGCGGTTCCCGCGCAATCTGTGGAAGAGCGGTCCGCGCCACGCGCGGGCCGCTCTTCTGGTTGAGTGGCCGCCGTGATCAGCGCACAGACGTTCGCAGCCGTCGAGGAGTCCATACGCGCCGTGGCCGACGAGGAGGCGCTCGCCCGCTTCGGCCGCCTCGCCGAGGGCGACGTCGACGAGAAGAAGGGCCCGCTGGACCTCGTCACGGTCGCCGACCGCCGCGTCGAGGAACGCCTCACCCGCGCGCTCACCCGCCTCCTGCCGGGCTCCCGCGTCATCGGCGAGGAGGCCGTGCACGCGGACCCCGCGCTGCTCGGGGCGCTGCTGGGCGAGGATCCCGTCTGGATCGTCGACCCGGTCGACGGCACCTCCAACTTCGTCCGCGGCGACTCCGCGTTCGTCACCCAGGTCGCCCTCGCCGCGCGCGGTGAGCTGCTCGCCTCCTGGACGTACCGGCCCGTCGAGGGGATCCTCGCCACCGCCCGGCGCGGCGAGGGCGCGCACGCGGGCGGCAGGCTGCTGCGGGCGGCCCCCGGCGGCGCGCAGCACGCGGACGAGGTGCTGCTGGTGGCCGGCGCCCGGCCCGCGCACCTCACCGACGACCAGCACCGGCGGCTGTACGAACTGGGGGCGGCGCACGGCGTCAAGCCCTGGGCGAGCGGCTCCGCCGGCTGCGACTACCTCGACGTCGCGCTCGGGCGGCTGGACGCGGCCACCTACGCCTACGACAACCCCTGGGACCACTCCGCCGGCATCCTGCTGGTCGCCGAGGCGGGCGGAACGGTGCTCGGCGCGGACGGGCTGCCGTTCCGCATGGCCGCCGGGCCGCTGCCCTTCGCCGCGGCGCGCGACGAGAGCGCGGCCCGCCGCGTCGTGGCGCTGCTCACCGCGTAGCGGCGCCGGACCCGGGAGCCCGCGTCGCGGCGCGCGCGTGCGCCCCGCCGAGAGCGGCCACGGGGCCAGGGCCGCCGGGGGCGGTCGTCTCCCCGCCGTGACGTCTTCAGGGTGACGGGGTTGTCCACAACCTGCGGGCGGTCCACAGGATCCGGGCAAGATCATCTCGTGGGCGGCGTTCCGCCTACCGTCTTCGACATGAGATCGACCACCGCAACTCCTCGCCGTCGCGGGCATCCCTCCGCGTCTTTGGCCGCCGCGGCGTCCGCGGCATCCACGAGCGCAGCCCCGGCCGCCCTCGCCGCGCTCAGCGAACGTTCTCCCACGATTCCCGGGTGGCGCGGGAACCGGGCCCGCGGGCGGGCACCCGCGGGGGTGTCCCGGCCCGAGCGGGGACCGCCCGCCGCCGGGCGGTCAGTCCTCCCAGGCGTCCGGGTCCTTGCCGCGGCGCGGGGCGGCGCTCCGCTCGTGGAACAGCCACCCCAGCGAATGGGCGGCGTTGACGGCGACGATGCCGATCCAGGCGACGAGCAGCCCGGCCAGGTCGGCCTTGTCGGCCGCGATGGCCGACAGCGGGATGGCCATGATCAGGGAGAACGCCCCGAAGCCGTAGCGGGCGCCGAAACGGCTGCCGCCCCGGCCGTGCGACTCCGGGCCGACCCGGCGTCCGGCACGGGCGAACGCCGTCTGGCTCTCCGCCAGTTCGCGGCGCACCTGCCGCTCGACCTGGGAGTCGATGCGCCGGTCCATCTTCTCCAGGAAGGAGTCGATGAGGGCCGACTCGTACTCCTCCCCCAGGTCCTTGCGAGCCTGGATGGTGGCGGCGAATTCCTTCTTGAGCTCTGGGTCACGGGCGTCCATGACGCCACCGTACGGACCGCACCGCCCGGCGGCACTGGGGGAAACCCCCGAACCTTCTCAGGGGTCGCCCCCAGTAGGGTCGTCCCGTGACCGGACCCGTGCCGCGCCTGCTGACCGCCCTCCACGACGCCCCGTCCGACCGCCCGGACGCGGTCACCGTCGACGGACGCACCTGCTCACGCGAGGATCTGCTCGGCGCCGCGGGCGCGTTCGCGGCGCGCGTCGCGGGTGCCCCGGCGGTCGCCGTGCACGCGACGCCGTCCCTGGAGACGGTCGCGGCGGTCGTCGGCGGTCTCCTGGCGGGCGTCCCGGTCGTGCCGGTGCCGCCCGACGCGGGGCCGGCCGAGCGCGACCACATCCTGCGCGACTCCGGGGCCGTGCAGGCGCCCCCCGCCGTCCTCACCGAGCGCCGGCCCTGGGACGGTCCCGAGCCGGACCCGGACACCACGGCCCTGGTGCTGTACACCTCCGGCACCACCGGGGCGCCCAAGGGCGTCCTCGTACCGCGCCGCGCGGTCGCCGCCGACCTGGACGCCCTCGCCGGGGCCTGGGAGTGGACGCCCCAGGACACCCTCGTCCACGGGCTGCCGCTGTTCCACGTGCACGGTCTGGTGCTGGGCGTGCTCGGCGCGCTGCGCACCGGGAGCCGTCTGGTCCACACCGGCCGCCCGACGCCGCAGGCGTACGCGGCGGCGGGCGGCAGCCTGTACTTCGGCGTGCCGACCGTCTGGGGCCGGGTCGCGCGGGACGCGGAGTCCGCCCGGGCGCTGAGCGGCGCCCGGCTGCTGGTCTCCGGCAGCGCGCCGCTGCCGGCGCCGGTCTTCCGCGACCTGGAGGCGCTGACCGGGCAGCGGCCGGTCGAGCGCTACGGCATGACCGAGACCCTGATCACGATCAGCACCCGGGCGGCCGGGGAGCGGCGCCCCGGCTCCGTCGGGCTGCCACTGCCGGGGATCCGCACCCGGATCGCCGCCGAGGCGGGCGCGGAGATCGGCGAGCTGCAGCTCACCGGGCCCACCCTCTTCGACGGCTACCTGGGACGGCCGGAGGCGACGGCGGCCTCGTACACCGAGGACGGCTGGTTCAGGACGGGGGACATCGCGGCGATCGAGCCGGACGGCATGCACCGGATCGTCGGCCGGGCGTCCACCGACCTGATCAAGTCCGGCGGCTACCGGATCGGCGCGGGCGAGGTGGAGAACGCCCTGCTGGACCACCCCGCGGTGCGCGAGGCCGCCGTGGTGGGCGCCCCGCACGCCGACCTCGGCCAGGAGATCGTGGCCTACGTGGTGGCGGACGGGGTCGGTGAACGGGAGCTGATCGACTTCGTCGCCGGCCACCTGTCGGCGCACAAGCGCCCCCGCAAGGTCCGCTTCCTCACCGAGCTGCCGCGCAACGCGATGGGCAAACCGCAGAAGAAGCTGCTGCCGCCCGCGTGAGCCGGGGCGCCTTGCCCTCCTGTATGGAATCATGCAGAGTCATCGGCACATGAATGGCCGAGCGGAGAGGGCGTCATGGCCACCGAGAACGCCACCGGAGCCGCCGGGACGGACACCGCGTCGGCGCGTCTGGTGAAGCTGTTCGAAGCGCACCGGCTCACGCCCACCCAGCGCCGCATCGCCCACTGCCTCGTCCGCCGGGCCGCCGACGCGCCCTTCCTGTCCAGCGTCGAGGTCGCGGAGCTCGCCGGGGTGAGCCAGCCCTCCGTGACCCGCTTCGCCGTCGCGCTCGGCTTCGACGGCTACCCGGCGCTCCGCCGCCACCTGCGCGAGGTCGCCCCCGCCGCGCGGCCCCAGGGGGAGCCGGCCGGGGACGCGTACAACGAGTACCAGGAAGCGGTGCAGGCCGAGATCGAGAACCTGCGGCACCTCGCCGCGCTGCTCGCCGACCCGGCCCCCGTCGCCCGTGCCGGCGCCCTGCTCGCCGCGTCCCGGCCGCTGCCCGTGCTGGGACTGCGCGCCGCGGCCGCCCAGGCCCGGGGCTTCTGCTACTTCGCGGCCAAGGTGCACCCCGACGTCCGCCTCCTCGACGAGGCCGGCAGCATGCTCGCCGACCGCGTGGACGCGGCCGTACGGGCCGGAGCGAGCGCCCTGCTGTGCTTCGCGCTGCCCCGGCATCCGCGCGAGGTGGTCGAGGCACTGGAGTACGCCCGCTCGTGCGGGCTCACGACCGTCACCGTCGCCGACAGCGCCTTCGCGCCGGTCGCCGCCCACTCCGACGTCCTGCTTCCGGCGGCCGTCGGCACGGGGCTCGCCTTCGACACCGCGTGCGCGCCGATGCTGCTCGGACGGGTGCTGCTGGAGGCCGTGTGCGACGGGCTGCCGGACGCGCAGGCGCGGCTGGAGGAGTTCGACGCCAAAGCCGCGGCGCAGGGCCTGTTCGTGGAGTGACCGGCGCCCGGCCCGGGGTCAGGCGCGCGCCCCGTCGTGCTCCACGAGCAGATGGCGGGGACCGCGCAGCACCGGACTGCGCCGGTACGGGGGCGGGTCGTCCACCAGCCGCAGGCCGTCCAGGGCGCGCAGCAGGGCGGTGAGGGCGATCTGCGCCTCCAGCCGGGCCAGCGGCGCCCCGAAGCAGCTGTGGACGCCGCTGCCGAAGCCCAGGTGCTGGTTGTCGGTGCGCTGCGGGTCGAACCGGTCGGGGTCGCGGAACCGCTGCGGATCGCGGCTGCCCGAGGCGAGCACGAGGATCAGCGGCGCCCCCTTGGGCACGGTGACCCCCGCGACCTCGACGTCCACCAGCGGGGTGCGTTGCGGCAGCATCTGCACGGGCGGCTCGAACCGCAGCAGTTCCTCCACCGCCTGCGGCATCAGGGCCGGTTCACGGCGCAGCAGCTCCAGCTGGTCGGGCCGGCGCAGCAGGGTGAGCATCCCGTTGGTGATCAGGTTGACGGTGGTCTCGTGCCCGGCGACGAGCAGCAGCACCGAGGTCACCATCAGCTCGATCTGGGTCAGCCCGCCGGCCGGGTCCTGGTCGTTGACGAACGCCGACAGCAGGTCGTCGGAGGGCTTGCCACGCCGCCCCTCGGCCAGCCCGCCCAGGTAGACGCCCATCGCCCGGCGGGCCTCGGTCGCGGCCTGCGTGCGCTCGGTGGGGTCCTGGTCGGGGTTGAGGTCCAGTCCGCCGACGATCGCGTCGGACCAGCCGCGGAACTTCGGCTCGTCCTCCGGGGGCACGCCCAGCAGCCGGCAGATCACGGTGACGGGGAGCGGGTAGGCGAAGTCGTCGACGACGTCGACGCGCTGCTTGCCGCGGAGCCCGGCGACGAGTTCGTCGGCGATGCGGACGATCTCACCGTGCATGGCGTCCACCCGGCCGGGGGTGTGCGGCGGGCCGAAGGGCCGCATCGTGGTGCGGCGGAGCCGGTCGTGCTCGGGGTCGTCCAGGCCGATGAAGGACGGCGCCAGCTCCGCGGCCAGCCGGGCCTCCTCCGGGTCGCTGCGGTGGCGCCGGTCGGAGCTGATCCGCGGGTCGTGGAGCAGGGCCGTGATCTCGTGGTACGTGCCGACGAGATAGCTTCCGTCGTCCTGCGGCGCCACCTTGCTCTCGCGGAGTTCGGCGTACAGCGGGTACGGATCGGGCCGGCTGGCGTAGTCGGTGATCCTTCGGAACAGCGTGTCCGCAGCCATGCGCGGGGGCTCCTCGTCGTCGGGGGCCCCGGCGTCCTGCCACGGCCCGTCCGCGGTGCGGTCGGCGGCGGCCTCAGCCGCCGGGACGCACCAGGGTCAGGCGCCGGTCCGGCAGATGACCGGTGAGGGCGACCGTCGGGCCGTGCGAGAGCACAGCCGGGTCGGGCACGTCGGACGGCAGGGGGATCATCGGGGCGGTGCGGTCGGCGGCCCCGGGCTCGGGCGGGAACGGCGCGGCCGTCTCGATCAGGTTCTGGTAGTAGTCCAGCCACTTGGCCCGGTTCACCGACACCGCCGCCGTGATCCGGCCCTTGTAGCCGTAGACGACGACCAGCCGGGCCTCGCGCAGCGAGCCCTGGGCGACGACGACCTGGTCGGAGTAGGTGGGCACGCCCACCGACTTGATGTTGTGGCCGAACTGGCTGGACCAGAAGGTCGGCACCGCCAGGTGCGGCCGCCGGAAGGGCCCCGTACTGACCATGTTGTGCGCCGCCACCTCGGCCTGCGCGACCGCGTTGCCCCAGTGCTCCAGGGCGATCAGCTGGTAGCCGAAGAGCGGGTGCGGGAAGCGGGCCACGTCTCCGGCGACGAACACGTCGTCGGTGACGATGCCGTACATGTTGAAGGCGCGGCAGCCGGCGTCGCACGTCACGCCGCGCGGGCCCGCGGCCAGCCCCGACTCGGCCAGCCACTCGGTGTTGCGGACGGCGCCGAGGGCGACCACGGCCACGTCCGCCTCGACGGTGCTCCCGTCCGAGAGACGGGCGCCGGTCAGCCGGCCGTCACCCTCCAGTGAGGTGACCTGCACCCCGCAGCGGAGGTCGACCCCGTGCCTGCGGTGCATCTCCGCGGCGACCGCGGCGAGCGTCCCGCCGAGCGCGCCCACCAGGGGCGCGGGGCCGCGCTCCACCACGGTCACGGGGATGTCCCGCTCCCGGCAGGCGGAGGCGATCTCCGAGCCGGTGAACCCGGCGCCGATCACCAGCACCCGCCGCGGCCCGGCGTCCAGCCGTTCGGCGAGCCCGGCCGCGTCGTCACTGGTCCGCAGCGCGAACACCCCGTCCAGGGCGGCCTCGGCGGGGTTCGGCCAGGGGCGCGCGCGGGTGCCGGTGGCGATCAGCAGGCGGTCGTACGGCACCTCCTCGCCGTTCGCGAGGAAGACCCGCTTGCCGATCCCGTCGACCCCCGCGGCGGCGACGCCCAGCTTCCACTGCGCGTCCACCGGGCGGCGCGCGGGGAGCCCGGTCGCCGTCGCGGGCACCCGGCCGAGCAGCACCTGCTTGGACAGCGGCGGCCGGTCGTACGGCGGGTGCGGTTCGTCGCCCACCAGGGTCAGCGAGCCCTCGAACCCCTCGTCGCGCAGCGTCTCGGCGGCCCGCAGACCGGCCAGGGACGCGCCGACGACGACGATGCGCCCGTCGCGCAGCTCACCGGACATCGGCACCAGCCGCCCCGCCCGTGAGGATGGCCTGCACCGGGCACGCCACCGCGGCCCGGTGGACGCGCTCCTGCTGGTCCTCCGGTACGGCCGGGACGTACAGCAGCGCTTCCTCGCCGTGCAGCTCGAAGACCTCGGGAGCGAGGAACGCGCACTGCGCGTAGGCCTGGCAGCGATTGAGGTCGACCACGATGTTCATACGCACCACTCCAGCCCCAGAGGCCCCTGGTTTCAGTGGTATCACTGCCTCCCGAGCCCCGCACGCGGTGCCGTTCTCACGGAATTCTGATGTTCCGTGAGTAACCTCCCTCCCCAGCACTCTCGGATCGAGCCGTGGAGGAGGAGGCAGCGGTGGTGCGTGGGGCGTATGTGCTGGCACGGGTGGCGGTCCTGGTACGGGTGCCGGGGCGGTGGCTGTGGTGGCTGGGGGTCGTGGCCGCGGGCGTCGGGGTCTTCGTGCCAGGACTGACCGGCCGCCGCATCGGGGTGCTGGGCGGTGCGGCGCTCTTCGTGGTCGCCGCCGTGGTGGCCTTCCTGGCGCGCCGGCGGCGGTACACGGCCCTCGCGGAGACGGCCGAGCGTGCGCCCCGGAGCGTCTTCCTGCAGGACCGCCGGGTGACCGCGCGCGCGTGGGTCCGGGCCCGCCGGTGGTGGCTGCTCGGGGCGTTCGTGGCGGCCCTCGCGTCCGGTGCCGCGGCGCCGGCGGCGGCCGGGATGCTGCTCGCGGGGGCCGGGGCCGGGCTGTGGGCGAAGGCGGTGCGCCTGGGGCGCTGGGAGCGGGCCCACGACACGCTGCTGTGGGTCCGGCCCGAGCACGCGGGACGCGGTCCGGCCGCCCGGTCCGTCCCCGGATACGAGGCCACGGGGCCGGTGGCCGGCGACGCCGGTCCCGGCGGCTCCCCCCGCCGCCGTGCGGCGGCGGCGGGCTGAGCCGTCCGGGTGACGGGCGGCGCCGGTTCAGCCGCCGCTCTCCCGTACGAGGTCCTCGAGGGTCTGGGCGCGCCGCAGGGTGCTGAAGGCCGGCCCGGGCCCGGAGTAGCCGTGGACGGCGGGGCGGGGGAGTGAGTTGTACGCGAAGTGAGTCGAGAAGTAGTACGCCCCCGTGTCGGGCAGCGCCACGAGGTCGCCCTCGGCGAGCAGCGGCAGCTCGCGCGCCGTCGCGACGAGGTCGCCCGCGAAGCAGCACGGCCCGGCGACGTCCTGGACGACCGGCTCGCCGTCCTTGGGCCGCCCCTTCGGGTCCAGCGCCAGCACCCGCAGCGGCCAGGCGCCGGGCGCGAAGACCGTACGCGTGGCGACCTGGGCGCCGGCGTGCGTCACGGCGATCGCGCGGCCCCCGGCGCGCTTGGCGTACTCCACCCGCGCCAGGATCGTGCCCTGCTTGGCCACCAGCGAGCGGCCGAACTCCGTGACCAGGGCGTACCGCCCGTCGAAGAGCCCGGGCACGGCGGCGCGGAGTGCGTCGGCGTAGGCACGGAAGCCCGGGCGCACCTCGTCGGAGGCGAAGTTGACCGGCAGGCCGCCGCCGATGTCGAGGGTGGTGACCTGCCGCCGCCCGGCCGCCGTGTTGATCCGCTCGGCGAGCTCGTGGGCCGCGCGGACGCCGGCCGCCATCAGTTCCAGGGGCACGCCCTGCGACCCGGTGTGGGTGTGCAGCCGGGTCAGCCAGGGCCGGTCGAGGTAGGCGCGGACCACCCAGTCCACCGCGCCCTCGTCGCGCAGGGCGACGCCGAACTTCGACGTGGCCGTGGCCGTGCTCATCGCCCCGATGCTGCCCGCGCCGACCTGGGGGTTGACCCGCAGACCCAGCGGGGCGGCGGTGGTGCCGGGCGGCACCAGCCGGTCCAGGCGGGCCAGCTCCTGCGGGTTGTCGGCGTTGAGGGCGATGCCGAGGGCGAGCGCCTGCCGCAGTTCGTCCGGGGTTTTGGCGGGGGAGTCCAGCACGATCATGCCGGGGGGTACGCCCGCCGCCCGGGCCAGGGCGAGCTCGCCGGGGCTGGCGACCTCCGCGCCGATGCCCTCCTCGGACAGCAGCCGCAGCACCGGCACCAGCGAGGCCGCCTTGACCGCGAAGGTGTGGGTGACCTCCACCCCGGGGGTGGCGAAGGCCGCCCGCAGATCGGCGGCGGCCGCCCGGACCCCGTCCAGGTCGAGCAGTCCGACCACGGGCCTGTCGGGGCCGATCAGTCCCCGCTCGACCGCCGCGCGCAGTGCCCGTTCCCGTCGTGCCGCAGGTTCCTCGGTCATACGGCCATCGTGTCAGGCCCGGGCCGGCCGGGGCGGGCCCGTGAGGGGCGGGCCCCGGGCGGGTACGACCTTCCGAGGGGACATGTGACCCGGAACGTCCCCACGGCAGGCCCAGGAGAGGCACGGCGACCCGGTTGACTAGTGCTATTCAGCAGACCAGGATGTGAATGACTCAATCCAGTCGCGAGGAGGCAGGGGCATGACCGGAACCGGTGCCGGAGCGAGGACCGTACGCGCACCGCGCGGCAGCGCGCTCACCACGCAGGGCTGGCAGCAGGAAGCCGCGCTGCGCATGCTGCAGAACAACCTCGACCCCGAGGTCGCCGAGCACCCCGAGAAGCTGGTCGTCTACGGCGGCACCGGCAAGGCCGCCCGCGACTGGCGATCCTTCGACGCCATGGTGCGCACCCTGCAGAGCCTCAAGCAGGACGAGACGATGCTCGTCCAGTCCGGCCGCCCGGTCGGCGTCATGCAGACCCACGAGTGGGCGCCGCGCGTGCTCATCGCCAACTCCAACCTCGTGGGCGACTGGGCCACCTGGGAGGAGTTCCGCCGCCTTGAGGCGCTGGGGTTGACCATGTACGGCCAGATGACGGCCGGTTCGTGGATCTACATCGGCACCCAGGGCATCCTCCAGGGCACCTACGAGACCTTCGCCGCCGTCGCCGAGAAGAAGTTCGGCGGCAGCCTGGCCGGGACCATCACCCTCACCGCCGGTCTCGGCGGCATGGGCGGCGCCCAGCCGCTCGCCGTCACCATGAACGGCGGCGTCGCGATCTGCGTCGACGTCGACCCGCGCGCCATCGAACGCCGCATCGAGCACCGCTACCTGGACGTGCGCGCAGACTCCCTGGAGCACGCGCTCGCGCTGGCCACCGAGGCCCGCGACCGGCGCAAGCCGCTGAGCATCGGCGTCCTCGGCAACGCCGCCGAGCTGGTGCCGCAGCTGCTGGCCATGGACGCGCCCATCGACATCGTCACCGACCAGACCTCCGCCCACGACCCGCTGGCGTACCTGCCGATCGGCGTCGACTTCGAGGACATGGCCTCGTACGCCGCCGAGAAGCCCGCCGAGTTCACCCAGCGCGCCCGCGAGGCGATGGCGAAGCACGTCGAGGCCATGGTCGGCTTCATGGACGCGGGCGCCGAGGTCTTCGACTACGGCAACTCCATCCGCGGCGAGGCCCAGCTCGCGGGCTACGAGCGGGCGTTCGCGTTCCCCGGCTTCGTCCCGGCCTACATCCGCCCGCTGTTCTGCGAGGGCAAGGGCCCCTTCCGCTGGGCGGCGCTGTCCGGCGACCCGGCCGACATCGCCAAGACCGACAAGGCGATCCTGGAGCTCTTCCCGGAGAACGAGTCGCTGGCCCGCTGGATCAGGATGGCCGGTGAGCGGGTCCACTTCCAGGGCCTGCCCGCGCGCATCTGCTGGCTCGGCTACGGCGAGCGCGACAAGGCCGGCGAGCGCTTCAACGAGATGGTCGCCGACGGCACCCTGGCCGCCCCGGTCGTCATCGGCCGCGACCACCTCGACGCGGGCTCGGTGGCCTCCCCGTACCGTGAGACCGAGGCGATGCTCGACGGCTCGGACGCCATCGCCGACTGGCCGCTGCTCAACGCCATGGTCAACGTCGCCTCCGGTGCCTCCTGGGTCTCCATCCACCACGGCGGCGGCGTCGGCATCGGCCGCTCCATCCACGCCGGCCAGGTCACCGTCGCCGACGGCACCAAGCTGGCGGGCGAGAAGATCCGCCGCGTGCTCACCAACGACCCGGGCATGGGCGTCATCCGGCACGTCGACGCCGGGTACGAGCGCGCCGAGGAGGTCGCCGCCGAGCGCGGTGTGCGGGTTCCGATGCGCGAGGGCGCCGAGAGCGCCGAAGGCGGGGAGGCGTGACCTCCTCGTTCCACGGGATGTGGGCGGAGTTGCGGCCCATCGGCCGCGACTCCGGCTCCGGGGGCTACCGCCGCTACGCCTGGACCGGCGCGGACACCGACTGCCGCGCCTGGTTCCGGGCGCAGGCCGAGAGCCGCGGTCTGGCGTACGAGCTGGACCGCAACGGCAACCAGTGGGCCTGGCTCGGCGACGCCACCGCGGGGGACGCCGTCGTCACCGGCTCGCACCTGGACTCGGTACCCGACGGCGGCGCCTTCGACGGCCCGCTCGGCGTCGTGTCGTCCTTCGCGGCGCTGGACGAGCTGCGCGCCCGCGGCGCCGCCCCCGTCAGGCCGCTGGCGATCGTCAACTTCGGCGACGAGGAGGGCGCCCGCTTCGGGCTGGCCTGCGTCGGCTCCCGGCTGACCGCCGGTCAGCTGTCCGCCGGGAAGGCCCGGGAGCTGCGCGACGGCGACGGCGTCACTCTCGCGCAGGCCATGGAACGCGCCGGGCACGACCCCGAGGCGATCGGCCCCGACCCCGAACGCCTCGCCCGCATCGGCGCTTTCGTCGAACTCCACGTGGAGCAGGGCCGCGCCCTGGCCGACACCCCGCACGCCGTCGGCGTCGCCTCCGCCATCTGGCCGCACGGCCGCTGGCGGTTCGACTTCCACGGCGAGGCCAACCACGCGGGCACCACCCGCCTGGAGGACCGCCGCGACCCGATGCTGACCTATGCCAACACGGTGCTGGCCGCCCGCAAGAAGGCGCGGCTCGCCGGGGCGCTGGCCACCTTCGGCAAGGTCGGCGTCGAGCCCAACGGCGTCAATGCCATCGCCTCCCTCGTGCGCGGCTGGCTGGACTCGCGCGCCGCCGACGAGGCCACCCTGGCCGAGGTCGTCGGCGAGATCGAGCGCGCCGCGGCCGAGCGGGGCGAGCGCGACGGCGTCCGGGTCGAGGTCACCCGGGAGTCCTTCACCCCGGTCGTGGAGTTCGCGCACGACCTGCGCGACGAGCTCGTCAAGCTGCTGGGGGAAGTGCCCGTGCTGCCGACCGGGGCGGGACACGACGCCGGCATCCTCTCCGAGGCCGTCCCGACCGCCATGCTGTTCGTGCGGAACCCCACCGGGGTCTCGCACTCCCCGGCCGAGTCGGCCACCGAGGACGACTGCCTGGCCGGGGTGACCGCACTCGCCGACGTACTGGAGGGCCTGGCGTGTCGCTGACGCCGCAGAGCTACTGGGCCGAGTACGCGTGGACGGGCGGCCGCGTCGAACGGGGCGTGGTCGTCGACACCGCCGCCGACGGCCGGATCGCCGCCGTGCGCACCGGGGCCGCCGCGCCGCCCGTCGGGGCCGTGACGCTGCGCGGGCTCACCCTGCCGGGCCTGGCCAACGCCCACAGCCACGCCTTCCACCGGGCCCTGCGCGGCACCGTGCAGCAGGGCAGCGGCACCTTCTGGACCTGGCGCGAGGCGATGTACCGGGTGGCGGCCGCGCTCACCCCCGACACGTACTTCGACCTCGCCCGCGCCGCCTACGCGGAGATGGCGCTGGCCGGCATCACCTGCGTCGGCGAGTTCCACTACGTGCACCACCGGCCGGGCGGCGCGCCCTACGCGGAGCCCAACGCCATGGGCGAGGCACTGATCGCCGCCGCCGCCGAGGCGGGCATCCGGATCACCCTCCTCGACACCGTCTACCTCTCCTCCGGCTTCGGCGCCGCCCCCGAGCCGCACCAGCTGCGCTTCAGCGACGGCGACGCCGAGGCCTGGGCCGAACGCGCCGACGCCCTCGCCGACCGGTCGCACGCGCGGATCGGCGCGGCGGTCCACTCGGTGCGCGCCGTCCCCGCCGACCAGCTGGCCGCCGTCGTGCGCTGGAGCGAGGACCGCCAGGCGCCGCTGCACGTCCACCTGTCCGAGCAGCCCGCCGAGAACGAGGCCTGCCACGCGGCGCACGGCGTCACCCCCACCCGGCTCCTCGCCGACCACGGCGTGCTCGGCCCGCGCACCTCGGCCGTCCACGCCACGCACCTCACCGACGAGGACATCGCGCTGCTGGGCGGCTCCGGAACCACGATCTGCATGTGCCCCACCACCGAGCGGGACCTCGCCGACGGGATCGGCCCGGCCAAGCGGCTGCAGGAGGCGGGCAGCCCGCTCAGCCTCGGCAGCGACAGCCACGCCGTGATCGACCTGTTCGAGGAGGCGCGGGCCATGGAGCTGGACGAGCGGCTGCGCACCCGCACCCGCGGGCACTGGACCGCCGCCCAGTTGCTTCGCGCCGCCACCGCCGACGGGCACGCCTCACTCGGCTGGGCCGACGCGGGGCGGCTGGAGGCGGGCGCGCTCGCGGACTTCACCACGATCGCGCTGGACAGCGCGCGCACCGCGGGCCCCCCGGCCCGGCTCGGCGCCGAGACCGCCGTCTTCGCGGCCACCGGGGCCGACGTCCGCCACACGGTGGTCGGCGGCCGCCACGTCGTCCGCGACGGCGCGCATCAGCTCGTCCACGACGTGGGCGCGGCCCTGGGAGCCGCGATCTCCGCCGTCCCCGCCGCCGAAGGAACCCCGTCATGAGCAGCAGCGTCATCACCCGCATCGGCAGCCTGGTCACCAACGACCCGGCGCTCGGGCAGGGCCCGCTCGGGCTGCTGGAGGACGCGGCGCTCGTCATCGACGGCGAGCACGTGGCCTGGGTCGGCCCCTCCGCCGCGGCGCCCGCCGCGGACGAGTCGTACGACGCGGCCGGACGGGCGGTCATCCCCGGCTTCGTCGACTCCCACTCGCACCTGGTCTTCGCCGGCGACCGCACCCGCGAGTTCAACGCCCGCATGTCCGGGCAGGCGTACACCGCCGGCGGCATCCGCACCACCGTGGCCGCCACCCGCGCGGCGAGCGACGAGGAGCTGCACGCCAACGTCGCCCGCTACGTCGCCGAGGCCCTGCGCCAGGGCACCACCACCATCGAGACCAAGTCCGGCTATGGCCTCACCCCGCACGACGAGGCCCGCGCCCTGCGCATCGCGGGCGACCACGCCGACGAGGTCACCTTCCTCGGCGCGCACATCGTCGCCCCCGAGTACGCCGACGACCCGGCCGGCTACGTCGACCTGGTGACCGGCCCCATGCTCGACGCCTGCGCCCCGTACGCCCGCTGGGTCGACGTCTTCTGCGAGCGCGGCGCCTTCGACGGCGACCAGGCCCGCACGATCCTCACCGCCGGCGCCGCCCGCGGCCTGGTCCCGCGGGTGCACGCCAACCAGCTCGGCCACGGTCCGGGCGTGCAGCTCGCCGTGGAGCTGGACGCGGCCTCCGCCGACCACTGCACCCACCTCACCGACGCCGACGTCGACGCGCTCGCGAGCGGCCGCACGGTGGCGACGCTGCTGCCCGGCGCCGAGTTCTCCACCCGCGCGGTCTACCCCGACGCGCGCCGGCTGATCGACGCGGGCGCGACGGTCGCGCTGTCCACGGACTGCAACCCCGGCTCCTCCTTCACCAGTTCCATGCCCTTCTGCGTGGCCGTCGCGGTACGGGACATGCGGATGACGCCCGACGAGGCGGTGCGGGCCGCGACCCTCGGCGGGGCGCTGGCGCTGCGCCGGGACGACGTCGGACGGCTCGCGCCCGGCGCGCGGGCCGACGTGGTCGTGCTGGACGCCCCGTCGCACGTCCACCTCGCCTACCGGCCCGGGGTGCCGCTGGTGTCCGCGGTGTGGCGGCGCGGGGTGCGCGAATCGATCTGACCCGCGCCGGGCGCGGGCGGGTGCGGCCGTTTCACCCCCCGCCCGCCGGCGCCGGCGCCACGGGCCGGTCCTGAGAACGCCGAGGGCCCGGTGAGGGAAGTCTCACCGGGCCCACCGCGCCGTACCGGGAAGGGAAGGGGAAGGGGAAGGGAGCGGGTCACTCCTCCACGAGCAGCCCCCGCCGCAGACGCCCGAGGGTGCGGCTGAGCAGCCGGGACACATGCATCTGGGAGATGCCCAGCTCGACGCCGATCTCGGACTGCGTCATGTTGCCCACGAAGCGCAACGAGAGGATCTGCCGGTCGCGCGCCGGGAGCTCGGCGATCAGCGGCTTGAGGGACTCCACGTACTCGATCCCCTCCAGACCATGGTCCTCGTAGCCGATGCGGTCGGCGAGCGCCCCTTCGGTGTCGTCCTCCTCGGGCTGGGCGTCCAGCGAGCTCGCGGTGTACGCGTTGCTCGCGCTCATGCCCTCGACGACCTCTGCCTCGGTGATCTGCAGCCGGTCGGCCAGCTCGGCGACGGTCGGCGCGCGGTCCAGCTGCTGCGCGAGCTCGTCACCGGCCTTGGCCAGGTCCAGCCGCAGCTCCTGCAGCCGCCGCGGCACCCGCACGGACCAGGAGGTGTCGCGGAAGAAGCGCTTGATCTCGCCGATGATGGTCGGCATCGCGAACGTGGGGAACTCGACCCCGCGGCTCAGCTCGAAGCGGTCGATGGCCTTGATCAGCCCGATCGTGCCCACCTGGATGATGTCCTCGACCGGCTCGCTGCGGGAGCGGAACCGGGAGGCGGCGAACTTCACCAGGGCGAGATTGAGCTCGACCAGGGTGTTGCGTACATAGCTGTACTCCTGGGTGCCCTCCTCCAGCGTCTCGAGTCGCTGGAAGAGCGTCTTGGACAGGGCCCGTGCGTCGACCGGACCCACCTCGTCGAAGGGCGGGATCTCCGGGAGGTCCTCCAGGCCCTCCGGTGTTCCGTGTTCCTCGTGGACGCCGGCCTCGGTGGTCGCCGACGCGTCGTGCGCGTCGAGACGGGGTGCCATGCTCTCCTCCCTCGGGGTGCGGCGGCAGGGCAAGCGGAGCGTGAAATTCAGCCCACACTCAACGCCTACCCCGTTCGGCATGGATATTGCAACCCGGGGGCCACCGATCTGCGGACGCCGCCGGAGCGACTACCACCCAGGTCAGGAAGCGCGTAGGGTGCGAGAAGCGGATCGCCGAGTCGTCCGGGAGGAGTGTGCATGGACCGCGAGACGGTGGACACGACCGGGCGTGACCGGCTGCACGTTTCCGTGCAGCGGTACGGCACGAAAGCGGTCGTCGCGCCCGCCGGTGAGCTCGATCACCACACGGCCGACCTGCTGCGCGAGCCCCTCGACACCCTGATCGAGGACGGCTTCGGCACCCTCGTGGTGGACTGCACGCAATTGGAGTTCTGCGACTCCACCGGACTCAATGTCCTGCTCGGCACCCGGCTGAAGGTCGAGGCCGCGGGCGGTGCGGTCCATCTGGCCGGGATGAAGCCGGCCGTGGCCAAGGTGTTCGCCATCACCGGCGCCGAGGCCGTGTTCACCGTCCACGACACCCTGGACGACGCACTCAAGGAGTGACCCTCCGTGGCGGCTCCTCAGGGGGGCGCCACGGCACGCCCTGTTTCGTCCGCACCCGGAGGTGTTCACCGGAGCGGCCCGGGCAGGAGAGATCTCGGGATCACTTCGGACACTGCCGGACATCGGTGAGTGGAGGCGCTGATGAGCACCACCCGGCCACCTGCGGCCGACGACCGCGGCCCGGACCCGGGCGATGCGGAAGTGCCGCCGCGCGGTCAGGCCGACCAGGACGGCGAGGCACGTCGGCTGTCACTCGCCGACGTGGCCGGCGTGGTGCCCAGCGCGCGTGATTTCACCCGCCGCGCACTCCACGACTGGGGCTGGCTGCCGGCCGACACCGCGGACCGCCGTGCGGCGGCGGAGGACGTCCTGCTGGTGGTGTCGGAACTGGTCACCAACGCCTGCCTGCACGCGGGCGGTCCCGAGGAGCTGCGGCTGTTCCGGCATGCCAAGGCCCTGCGCCTGGAGGTCGCCGACGGCGGCGCCGGCAGCCCCGCCCCGCGCACCCCGCACCGGGCCGGACGCCCCGGTGGGCACGGGATGTTCATAGTGCAGCGGCTCTGCCTGGACTGGGGGGTCGTGCGCCACGCCGACGGCCGGCCGGGCAAGACGGTCTGGGCCGAGGTCGCCTCCCCCGCCTGAGCCGGATGTCTTCCCCTCTTTCCCTCCCGGGCGTGCTGTCGCCTCACACCTGATGGAGCGTCAGTAATTTCTGGGGGAAGGGAGGCATCTGGTGTCACTCCCCAAGCGCGAGGCGGCCGCGGCGTCGACCGCTGTCGCCGTCATGGCGGCAGGCGGCCGTTCTCGGCGGCGCCCCGGCCGCGTACGCGACGGTCGGGGACGTCACGTACGACTGCAGGACGCCGATCGGCGACAAGAGCGCGGTCTCGCCGGTGCAGATCAACGCCGAGGAGAAGGGCGGCGCCCACGACCTCGTCGTCCACTTCGGCGAGTCCGTCATGGCAGCCCGGCCCACGTACCCGCCGACTCCGTCAAACCCTCGATGAAGGTCGAGGCGGCGGCGCGGACCAGGGCGAGGTCGCCGTCGAGGGCCCCACCAACAAGGACCCCATCAAGGCCGGCGACCCCATCGAGATCCCCGACCTCACCGGCACCTACACACCCGCCCACGACGGGAGGGCCACCCTCACCCCGGGCGTCCTGACCGTCGAGGCCCTCGGCACCACCACGACCTGCACCCCCAACGAGGACCCCGGGGTCTCCCTGACCCTGGACGTCACCGGGCAGGAGGGCGGTATCACCGGCGGTTCCGGCGGGTCGTCCGGCACGTCCGGCGGCACGGCCACCACCTCCGGCGGCCTCGCCGACACCGGTGCCTCCGACCGGGCGTCCCTGCACGCCCCCGCCCTCGTCGCCGGGACGGCGCTCCTCCCCGGCGGTGCGGGCTTCACCTTCACCCCGTGGAGCCGCCTGCGGCGCTGACCCGGCGACGCCGCGCGCACGCCGGGCCGGGGCGGCCGACGGAGGGGCCGCGTGCCGTCCTAGCCGTCCAGGTCCTCGATCGAGGCGGTGGAGGGGCCGCGCTTGCCCGCGAGCCCCGCCGCCACCGATCCGGCGTCGCGCAGCACGCGGACCGCGTTCCGCCATGCCAGCTTCGCGAGGTCGTCCTCGGACCAGCCGCGGCGCAGGAGTTCGGCGAACAGCCGCGGATAGCCCGAGACGTCGCCCAGGCCCTCGGGGAGGTGGACGACCCCGTCGTAGTCGCCGCCGAGGCCGAGGTGGTCGACGCCGGCGACCTCGCGCATGTGGTCGAGATGGTCCGCGACGGTGCCGATGTCCGCGAGCGGCCGGGGGTGTGCGGCCGAGTAGGCCTCCTGGACGGCCTGGGCCTTCGGCGACTGGTCGAGCGGGTGCAGGCCGTGGGCCTTCATGTTCTCGTTCGCGCCGACGATCCACTCGGCGGCCGCCGGCAGGATGAACTGCGGCACGAAGGTGGCCATCGCGACGCCCCCGTTGCGGGGGAGCTGCTCCAGGACGTCGTCCGGGATGTTGCGGACGTGGTCGCACACTGCGCGCGAGGAGGAGTGCGAGAACAGCACCGGGGCCTCGCTGACCCGCAGCGCCGCCCGCATCGTGCCGGGCGAGACGTGGGAGAGGTCGACCAGCATGCCGAGGCGGTTCATCTCGCGGACGACCTCCTCGCCGAAGGCGGTCAGGCCGCCGTGCCGCGCCTCGTCCGTGGCCGAGTCCGCCCAGTCGATGGTGTCGTTGTGGGTGAGCGTCATGTAGCGCACGCCCAGCGTGTACAGCATCCGCAGCACCCCCAGGGAGTTGGCGATGCTGTGGCCGCCCTCGGCCCCCATGAGGGAGGCGATGCGGCCCTCGGCGCGGGCGGCCTCCATGTCGTCCGCCGTCACCGCCAGGCGCAGCGCGTCCGGGTGACGGTCGACCAGGCGCAGCACGCAGTCGATCTGCTCCAGGACGGCGACGACCGCGTCGCCCCCGGTGAGGTCGCTGCGGACGTACACCGACCAGAACTGCGCCCCGACGCCGCCCGCCCGCAGCCGGGGGATGTCGGTGTGCAGGTGGGCGGACTGGTCGGTGGCGATGTCACGCCGCTCGAGGTCGTAGCGGACCTGCTCGCGCAATCGCCACGGGAGGTCGTTGTGTCCGTCCACCACGGGGTGGGCGGCGAGCAGTTCCTGTGCGCGTGCGAGCAGGTCCATGGACTACTTCTTCCCTCCGAAACCGAAGCCGGCCGACCCCTCCACCTTGGCACGCAGGCGCTTGCCCTTCTCGGTGGCCTGCTGGTTCAGCTCGTCCTGGAAGTGCCGCATGCGCTCCAGCAGTTCCGTGTCGTGCGCGGCGAGCATGCGCACCGCGAGCAGGCCCGCGTTGCGGGCTCCGGCCACCGAGACCGTGGCGACCGGGACACCGGCGGGCATCTGCACGATGGACAGCAGCGAGTCCATGCCGTCCAGGTACTTCAGCGGCACGGGCACGCCGATCACCGGCAGCGGAGTCACCGACGCCAGCATCCCGGGCAGGTGCGCGGCGCCGCCGGCGCCCGCGATGATCGCCTTGAGGCCGCGCTCGGCGGCCTGCTCGCCGTACGCGACCATCTCGCGCGGCATGCGGTGCGCGGAGACGACGTCGACCTCGTAGGGCACCTCGAACTCGTCCAGCGCCTGCGCGGCGGCCTCCATGACCGGCCAGTCGGAGTCGGAACCCATCACGATGCCGACCAGCGGCCCAGCGGGATTGCTCACTCTTGGATCGTCCCTCGCAGGTAGTCGGCGGCGTGCCGGGCGCGTTCGCGCACCTCGGCCAGGTCGTCGCCGTAGGTGTTGACATGGCCCACCTTGCGGCCGGGCTTCACGTCCTTGCCGTACATGTGGATCTTCAACTGCGGGTCCCGCGCCATGCAGTGCAGGTACGCCGCGTACATGTCGGGGTAGTCACCGCCGAGCACGTTCGCCATCACCGTCCACGGCTGGCGCGGGCGCGGATCGCCGAGCGGCAGGTCGAGGACCGCGCGCAGGTGGTTGGCGAACTGCGAGGTTATGGCGCCGTCCTGGGTCCAGTGGCCGCTGTTGTGCGGGCGCATGGCCAGTTCGTTGACGAGGATCCGGCCGTCCCGGGTCTCGAAGAGCTCCACGGCGAGGTGACCCACCACGCCCAGCTCCTTGGCGATGGTCAGCGCGAGCCGCTGGGCCTGCGACGAACGGGCTTCCGGCAGCTCGGGCGCCGGGGCGATGACCGTGTCGCACACGCCGTCGACCTGGATGGACTCCACCACCGGGTAGGCCACCGCCTGCCCGTGCGGGGAGCGCACGACGTTGGCCGCCAGCTCCCGTACGAAGTCGACCTTCTCCTCGGCCAGCACCGGCACGCCGGCCCGGAACGGCTCGGCGGCGCCGGCCTCGTCGCGGACCACCCACACGCCCTTGCCGTCGTAGCCGCCGCGCACCGTCTTCAGCACGACCGGATACCCCTCGCCCTCCTCGGCGAAGCGCGTCACGTCGGCCGGGTCGGAGACGATGCGGTGCCGCGGGCAGGGCACGCCGATGGAGTCGAGCTTCGCCCGCATCACGCCCTTGTCCTGGGCGTGCACCAGCGCCTCGGGCCCGGGGCGGACGGCGATGCCGTCGGCCTCCAGCGCCCGCAGGTGCTCGGTGGGGACGTGCTCGTGGTCGAAGGTGATCACGTCACAACCGGCGGCGAACGCGCGCAAGGTGCCGAGGTCGCGGTAGTCGCCCACCACGACCTCACCGGCGACCAAGGCCGCGGAGTCCACGGGTGTGTCGCTGAGGAGTTTGAACCTGATGCCGAGCGGGATGCCCGCCTCGTGGGTCATACGGGCGAGCTGGCCGCCGCCGATCATGCCGACTACGGGGAATGTCACAGTCACCAGGATATCTGGGCATCAATGACGCACCGACCGCCGTCCCGGAGGGGCCCCGGATAGCATGAAGGTCACTGACCAGACACAGACGGGGCCGAACGATCACATGGACGGTGCGGCAGGGCTGCGGAACCGGCTGACGGCGATGTCCCGCGAGATCGCCAAGTTCGGCGCGGTCGGCGGGGCTGGGGTCCTGGTCAACATCGGGGTCTTCAACCTCGTCCGGCACACCACGGATCTCCAGGTGGTGCGGGCCGGCATCATCGCGACCGTCGCCGCGATCGCCTTCAACTACGTGGGGTTCCGCTACTTCACCTACCGTGACCGCGACAAGTCGGGCCGTACCCGCGAGCTGACCCTCTTCATGGTGTTCAGCGCCGTGGGCCTGGTGATCGAGAACGGGGTGCTCTACACGGCGACCTACGCCTTCGGCTGGGACAGCCCGCTGCAGAGCAACGTCTTCAAGTTCATCGGCATCGGCGTGGCGACCCTGTTCCGCTTCTGGTCGTACCGCAGCTGGGTGTTCAAGGCACTCCCCGTCCGCGAGCCGGCCGTGCACCAAGCAGAATCGTTCCTGGTCGCGAAGGGGAACGAGACCCCCGGCGCCCGGACCGGCACCCACGTCAGCTAACGCTTCTCCGCGCCCCTCCCGCGGGTGACCTGGTCCTCACGCGCCAGGAAGAGCGCGAAGACCGGCGGACGCTGCTGTAGGAGTTCGAGGCGGCCGCCGTCGGCCTCGGCCAGGTCGCGTGCGACCGCGAGACCGATGCCGGTGGAGTTGCGGCCGCTGACCGTCCGCTCGAAGACCCGCGCCCCCAGCTCCGGCGGCACGCCCTGGCCCTCGTCCGTGACCTCGACCACGACCTGCGTACCGGTGACCCGGGTGGTGATCGCGACCGTGCCGGAGCCGTGCATCAGCCCGTTCTCGATCAGTGTCGCCAGCACCTGGGCCACCGCCCCCGGGGTGCCGACCGCGCGCAGCCGGTTCTTGCCCGCGGAGGTGATGGCCCGGCCCGCGCTGCGGTACGCCGGGCGCCACTCCTCCACCTGCTGCTTGATCACGTCGTCGATGTCGAAGACGACCGCCGAGCCGGTCCGCGGGTCCCGCGCGTTGGTGAGCAGCCGCTGCACGACGTCCGTGAGCCGCTCCACCTGACCGAGCGCGATCGCCGCCTCCTCCTTGACGGCGTCCTCGTCCTCGGCCGTGGCGATGATCTCCTCCAGCCGCATCGACAGCGCCGTCAGCGGGGTCCGCAGCTGGTGGGACGCGTCCGCCGCCAGGCGCCGCTCGGCGGTCAGCATCCGGGCGATGCGCTCGGCACTGCGGTCCAGCACGTCGGCGACCCGGTCCAGCTCCGGGACGCCGTAGCGCCGGTGCCGCGGCCGGGGGTCGCCGGAGCCCAGCCGCTCCGCGGTCTCCGCGAGGTCCGTCAGCGGGCTGCCGAGACGCCGTGCCTGGCGCACCGCGAGGACGACGGCGGCCAGCACCGCCAGCAGCGCCACCGCCAGGATGATCAGCAGGGTGCGGCCGATCTCCTGGCTCACCTTGCTGCGCGACTCCTCGACGGTGACGGTCTCGCCCTGCTCGCCGGTCTGCCGCGAGGAGATCACCTGGCCCGTGGGCCTGGTGCCGATGGCGATCGGCTCCGCCCCCGGGATCTGCACCAGCGCGTACCGCCCGGGGGCGATCTGCTGGGCCAGCACCTCGCGGCTGATCCGCTCCTCGCCGATCATCCTGCTCTCGACGATGCCGATCAGCCGCACGGCCTCGGAGTCCACGCTCTCCTTGGCGCTGTTCTCGATCGTCCGGGCCTCCACCAGGACGAGGGAGACACCGAAGACGGCGATGACGACGAGCACCACGGCGAGCGTGGACTGGATGAGACGGCGGCGCATGAGTGAAGCGTCTCAGACCGCGCGGACCCCTGGTGTGCCCCTGCTTCCTAGTTCTTCTCGAACCGGAAGCCGACCCCGCGCACCGTGGAGATGTAGCGGGGGGCCGCCGCGTCGTCGCCGAGCTTTTTGCGCAGCCAGGAGATGTGCATGTCCAGGGTCTTCGTAGAGGACCACCAGGTGGTGTCCCAGACCTCGCGCATCAGCTGCTCCCGGGTGACCACCCGGCCGGCGTCCCGCACCAGCACCCGCAGGAGGTCGAACTCCTTCGCGGTGAGTTGCAGTTCCTCATCGCCCATCCACGCGCGGTGCGACTCGACGTCGATGCGCACGCCCTGGGTGGAGGGATGCTGGGCCTCGGCGGTGCCGCGCCGCAGCAGCGCCCGCACCCGGGCCAGCAGCTCGGCCAGCCGGAAGGGCTTGGTCACGTAGTCGTCGGCGCCGGCGTCCAGGCCGACCACCGTGTCCACTTCGTCGGCGCGGGCGGTGAGCACCAGTACCGGGAAGCCATGGCCTTCGGTGCGCAGCCTTCTGCACACCTCGAGACCGTCCATTCCGGGCAGCCCCAGGTCGAGCACCAGAAGATCGAAGGAGCCGAGCAGGGCGGCTTCGAGCGCCGCGGGTCCGTCCTCGCGCACCTCGACCTCGTACCCTTCGCGGCGCAGCGCGCGTGCGAGCGGTTCCGAGATGGATGCGTCGTCCTCGGCGAGCAGTACGCGGGTCATGGGCTGATGGTAGTCCGCTCGGAGAAACCGCACGCCGGGCGGGCCGTCACTGTTGTGAGGCACATCTCAAGTCGTCTCATATAGCACATCTCGCATTGCCATAAGGTAACCAAAAGCCCGTATAGGTACACAGGACCCTTGGCGCGCCCCACGCGGCGAAGGGCCCTTCCGGTACGGGGCTGGTCCCCACCAGCATTTCCGTGGGCCGTGGATCCCGGTGCGCCCCCGCGCGCCCCGGTGCCGGCCTCCCCCCACCGGGCGCGCACCGCTCTCGCAGCGCGTCCCGAGCAGCAAGGAAAGTCCATGGCGTCCAGCCTGACGAAGGACGCCGCGCCGCAGGGCATCCCTGCGGCCGGCGGCAAGACCTTCCTCGGCCACCCCCGCGGCCTGGCCACCCTTTTCATGACCGAGACGTGGGAGCGTTTCAGCTACTACGGCATGAGGGCCCTTCTCGTCCTCTACCTGACGGCCTCGGTCACGGACGGCGGCCTCGGCATGAAGGCCGCCACCGCGGGCGCGATCTACAGCGTCTACACCGCGACGGTGTACCTGCTGGCGATGCCGGGCGGCTGGTTCGCCGACCGCCTCTGGGGGCCGCGCCGCACGGTCGCCATCGGCGGCACGATCATCATGATCGGCCACTTCCTGCTTGCCGTGCCGGTGAAGGCCTCGTTCTTCGTCGGCCTCGTCTTCATCGCCGTGGGCTCCGGCCTGCTGAAGTCGAACATCTCGACGATGGTCGGCCAGCTGTACCCGGACCGCAACGACCCGCGCCGGGACGGCGGCTTCACGATCTTCTACATCGGCATCAACCTCGGCGCCTTCCTCGCCCCGCTCGCCATCGGCACCGTCGGCCAGCAGGTCGACTGGCACCTGGGCTTCGCCATGGCGGGCGTCGGGATGGGGCTCGGCCTGGCCCAGTTCCTCATCGGCACCAGGCACCTCGCGCCGGTCTCCAGCGTGGTCCCCACCCCCCTTGACGACGCCGAGCGCGCCGGCCTGATGAAGAAGGCGCTGAGCTGGCTCGCCGCCGCGGTGGTCTTCTACGGCGTGGTCACCTTCACCGGCCACTTCACGATCAACTGGGTGCTCTGGCCGCTCTCCCTGCTGGGCCTGGCGCTGCCCGCGTACTACTTCACCCGCATCCGCCGGGACCAGGAGCTCACCCCGGACGAGAAGACCAAGGTCGGCGGGTACATCTGGTTCTTCGTCGTGGCCGCCGTCTTCTGGATGATCTACGACCAGTCCGGTTCGACCCTGACGGTCTTCGCCTCCGAGCACACCGCGTCCACCCTGTGGGGCTTCACCTTCCCCGAGAGCTGGTTCCAGTCCCTGAACCCGCTGTTCGTGATGGCGCTCGCCCCGGTCTTCGCCGCCCTGTGGATGACGCTGGGCCGCAGGAACCCCAGCACGACCGTGAAGTTCGCCCTCGGCGTCGCCGGCATCGGCGTCTCCTTCGTGGTGATGATGCTCGCCCAGGCCGCCGCCTCGGGCGACGTCAAGGTCACCCCGCTGTGGCTGGCCGTGGTCTACCTGATCCAGACCACCGCCGAGCTGTGCCTGTCCCCGGTGGGGCTGTCGGTCACCACCAAGCTGGCCCCGGTCAAGTACGCCAGCCAGATGATGGGCCTGTGGTTCCTGGCCGTCACGGCGGGGGACTGCGTGGCCGCGATCCTGCAGCTGGTCATCGGCGACGCCTTCCTGTCGGAGACGTCGTTCGCGATCCAGGGCTTCGTCGCGCTGGCCGCGGGTGCGGCCTTCGTGCTGTACCGCAAGCGGGTCATCGCGCTCATGGGTGACGTCCACTGACGCTTGCGCGGGCCGCCCGGGGTGTCCCGTGCGGCCCGCGCTCGTCTGCGGGTCTGTTGCGCCTGCGGCGGGCTGTTTCCCCGCCCTCCCGCCCGATTGCCCGGCGCGGTTGGTGCGGGCCTCGCGCGGTTCGTGGTGGGCCGGGGGCGGGGCCTCCGGGGCTGGGCATTCTGTACCGCATATTTATGTGCATGGCGGGCACCTGCGCTCGGTGCCGTCCGTGCCGCACAACAAATACACGTCAGCGTCCAGAACGCCCACCCTCCCCCAGCCTTCGGCCGGGGGTGCCCCCACCTCCCCCGCCCCCTCCGTTTCGTCGGGCGACCAACGCCCGGTGGGGGTGATGGGGGCCCACCCCACCCCACACCGCAGGAAACTGCCACCGGTAGGGGGTCCCTGGCCGCTGGCCGAGACAGGGTGCGCGCACCGGTGGCCGGGGGCAGCTCCGGCGGGACGGCTGGCGCGACCCGCCCACCGGCGCTCGCGGGGCGGTGTGTGTCATGGCGACGCCAAGCAGGCGCCCGATCATGACGATTGCTGAGGTGGTGACGCACCCTGGCCTCCGGCGGCCGGCTGACCCTCAACCAGGTCGAGTGAGGCCGCCTCTGGCCGAAGGCCGAGGGGCCCCGGCTACCGCTGGAGGGTGGCCCCCACGGAGGTCCTGACGGCCGGTGGGGGTTCAGATGGACGTGTGCGGCGAGCACGGACCGCCCTTACCCCCCTCCGGCCGTCAGGCGCCCCACGATACGGAGGGGCGGGGGAGTTGGGGGCACCCCCGGCCGAAGGCTGGGGGAGGGTGGATGTTCTGGACGCTGCGGGATATTTGTGTGTGGCAGAGACGGCACCGATCCGGACCGCCCGCCATGCACGTAAATAGCCCAGTGCAGGACGTGCAGCCCCGGAGGCCCCGCCCCCGGCCCACCACGAACGCGCGAGGCGGTCACTGACCGCGCCGGATGGGGGTCCCCCCGGCCGAAGGCTGGGGGAGGGCGGGAGGGCGGGGGACGCCCGCCGCAGGCGCAAACAACCCGCACACGACAACCGGCCGCAAGGGGCACCCCGGGCACCCCGGAGGGCTACGCGTGGGGGCGTCCCATGGCCCGGAACGTCCACCCCGCCTCACGCCACCCCTGCGGCACCAGCGCGTTCCGCCCGTCGATGACGTGCCGCCCCCTGGCCACCGCCCCGAGCTCCGCCGGGTCGAGCTCCCGGAACTCCTGCCACTCCGTGAGGTGCAGCACGACGTCGGCCCCGCGGACCGCCTCTAGGGCGCTCGCGGCGTACCCGAGGGTCGGGAAGAGCCGTCGAGCGTTCTCCATCGCCTTGGGGTCGTACACGGTGACCTGGCCGCCCTGGAGGTGGATCTGCCCGGCGACGTTGAGCGCGGGGGAGTCCCGGACGTCGTCGGAGTCGGGCTTGAAGGCCGCGCCGAGCACCGCGATCCGCTTGCCGAGGAAGCCGCTGCCGCCGCAGGCCTCGCGGGCGAGCTCGACCATGTGGGCGCGGCGGCGCATGTTGATGGAGTCGACCTCGCGCAGGAACGTGAGCGCCTGGTCGGCGCCGAGTTCGCCGGCGCGGGCCATGAAGGCGCGGATGTCCTTGGGGAGGCAGCCGCCGCCGAAGCCGATGCCGGCGCGCAGGAACTTCTTGCCGATCCGCTCGTCGTGCCCGATGGCCTCGGCGAGCTTCACCACGTCCCCGCCGGCCGCCTCGCTGACCTCTGCCATGGCGTTGATGAAGGAGATCTTCGTGGCGAGGAAGGCGTTGGCCGCCGTCTTGACCAGTTCCGCGGTCGGGTAGTCCGCGACGACGAAGGGCGTGCCCTCGCCGACCGGGGTCGCGTAGACCTCGCGCAGCAGCTTCTCGGCGTGCTCGGAGGCGACGCCGACCACGATGCGGTCCGGGTGGAGGGTGTCCTCGACCGCGAAGCCCTCGCGCAGGAACTCGGGGTTCCAGGCCAGCTCCGCCCGGTCCCCGGCGGGGGCGAGCTCGGCGAGCCGGGCCGCCAGCCGGGCCGCGCTGCCGACCGGCACGGTCGACTTGCCGACGACCAGCGCGGGCTGCTTCAGGTGCGGGGCGAGCAGTTCGAAGGCGCTGTCGACGTAGCTCATGTCGCAGGCGTACTCGCCGTGCTTCTGCGGGGTGTTCACGCAGACGAAGTGGATGTCGCCGAAGGCGGCGACCTCCTCCCAGGAGGTGGTGAAGCGCAGCCGCCCGCTGGAGTCCGGCAGGCCCGCGACGTGGCGGCGCAGCAGGTCCTCCAGGCCCGGCTCGTACATGGGCACGCGGCCGGCGGAGAGGGTCTCAATCTTGGCGGGGTCGATGTCCAGGCCCAGTACCTCGAAGCCCAGCTCGGCCATCGCCGCGGCGTGCGTCGCACCGAGGTAGCCGGTGCCGATCACGGTGAGCTTGAGCGCCATGCGGAGGGTCCCTCCCAGGTCGTGGCCTGATTGCGATGTTGAGCATAGCCCCGGGCGGCGTCCGGGTTCCCCCGGTGCGGGCACGGAAGAAGACCCGGGAATGGCCAGGGCACCGTCCCACGCGCCACAATGCCCCCGACGCACGCGTGGGGAGCGGGTGCACATGGTGGGGGTGAATGATGACGACAACGGATCCGGTCGGTCACGAGCGGACGGCGGAAACGGAAACGGAACGGGAAGCGGCACCGGGCAGGGCCCCGGACCCGGCCCGCAGGAGGCGCAGCCGCACCCGTCGGGTGCTGCTGGGCGCGCTGGTCCTGCTGGTCGTGGGCGTACTGGGGGTGGCCGGAACCCTGTGGTGGGCGGTGGACCACTACACCGGCAAGGTGGACCGCATTCCCAACGTGTTCCCGACGAACGTGCCCGAGAGCGAGCAGCCGCAGGCCGCCAAGGGCGGTGAAACGTTCCTCCTGGTCGGTGTGGACGCCCGCTCCGACCTGCCGACCACGGGCCGGGGCGCCGAGGCCCCGGAGTGGAAGCGCGGCGCGCAGCGCAGCGACACGATGATGCTGGTGCACCTGCCGGCCGACCACAAGCGGGCGTACGTGGTCTCGCTGCCCCGCGACAGCTGGGTCTCGATCCCGGGGAACGGCAAGGCCAAGCTGAACGCCGCCTTCTCCTGGGGCGGCCCGCCGCTGCTGATCGACACCGTGCAGCGGCTCACCGACCTGAGGGTCGACCACCTCGCCGTCATCGACTGGAGCGGCTTCAAGACCCTCACCGACGACATCGGCGGCGTGGACCTGGCCGGGAAGCACATGAACGGCGAGCAGGCCCTGACCTACGTCCGCGAGCGCTACAACCTGCCGCGCGGCGACCTGGACCGCACCCACCGCCAGCAGGCCTTCCTGCGTGCGGTGATCGCCAAGACGCTGACCAAGGACTCCATGAGCAACCCGCTGAAGGCCAAGGAGCTGCTGGACCAGGTCACCGGTGTGGTCAGCGTCGACGACCGGCTCTCCGACGGGGACCTGCGGGACCTGATGTGGAGCATGCGCGGGGTGCGCGCGGGCGACATGGTCTTCATGAACGCCCCGGTCGGCGGGCTCGACATGATCAAGGGCCAGTCGGTGGTGCTGCTCGACGACAACGGCAGCGAGCAGCTGTGGGAGGCCATGCGCAACGACACCATGGACGAGTACGTGGCCAACCACTCCCTCGACCGCCTGGGCTCCAGCACCCCGTGAGCCCTCCGTTGCCGACGGGAACGGCAAAGGGGCCGGCCGGGCGCGCACACCGCGCCCGGCCGGCCCCTCCGCCGTCGCGAGGGATCAGGAGTCCGGCGTGACCGTGACCTTCTCGTCGTTCTTCAGCTCCGAGACGAGCTGCTTGACCTTCGGCATGTCCCACTTGAGCGCGCTGCCCACGTTGGTGCCGATGGAGCCGGAGGTCGGCATGTTCATCGAGACGCCGTCACCGCCGGAGACGCCCTTCATGGCCCAGAACATCGACGCCAGGTCCCACAGGCTCATGTCCTTGTCCACGATGAGCGTGTCCAGGCCCGCGCCCATGGTCGGGTAGAGCTTGAACGGGTTGAGGACCGTGCCCGGCGTGGCCGTCTGGCTCGCGAGAGCGGACAGGAACCTCTGCTGGTTCTTGGTGCGGCCCAGGTCGCCCTCGGCCTCCTGGTAGCGCTGGCGGACGAAGGCCAGGGCCTCGTCGCCGTTGAGGGTCTGCTTGCCCTTCTGGATGTGCAGGCCCGAGTTCTTGTCGTCGATGTTGCGGGGGATGTCGAGCTCGACACCGCCGACCGCGTCGACGAGGCCCGCGAAGCCGGCGAAGCCGATCTCCGCGTAGTGGTCGATGTGCAGGCCCGTGTTGTACTCGACCGTCCGCACCAGCAGCGTCGGCCCGTCTATGGAGTAGGCGGCGTTGAGCTTGTTCTGGCCGCGCGAGGAAAAGGTCTTGCCGGACTCGGAGCCCTTGAACTCGGGGATGGTGACGTAGGAGTCGCGGGGGAGCGAGATCAGCGAGTTCCCGTTGTCGCCGACGTGCAGGATCATCATCGAGTCGGTGCGCTTGCCCTCGGCGGAGCCGGTGTGCAGCTTCTTCTTCTGCTCGCTGGACAGGCCCTCACGGCTGTCGGAGCCGACGATGAGGTAGTTGGTGCCCTCGCCGGTCTCCGGGCGGTCTATGACCGTGCTCAGGTCCACCTCGCGGCGCACCTTGCCGTCCGCCCAGAAGTAGGTGCCGATCGACCACGCGGCGACCACGACGACCAGACCGATCAGGACGCCCTTGGCCCGGCGCTTGCGGCTGCCGGGCGGGGTGCCGCGGCCACCGGTGGACGGCGGGCCGTACGAGCCGCCGCCGTAGCCGTCGTAGTCACCGCCGCCAGGCCCCCCGTGGCCCGGGACGCCGCTGCCGTACGCCTGCTGGCGCGGCACACTGCCGGGAGCCGCCGCCGCACGGCGCGGGGACAGCTCGGGGGGCAGCGGCGGCTCGGAGACCTGCTGCTGCCGCTGGTTCCTGTTGTCGGACCAACCGTCGGGCCATGCGTTCATGTAGGGCAGTGTGCCCTGCCGCCCGGCCCGGCAGTGCCTCCGTGGCTCTTCTGAAGCAGAGCTGATGCAAAGGTCACAGGACCGCGGAAATGCGGTGACCAAACGTGCCCGTACGATCTCATCCGGTGAGATGCGTCGGGGTGTTGGTGTGGGTCTCGATCATTCCGGCGGCCTGTTCCAGCAGTTCGTGCGCCAGGTTGGAGCAGGCCCGGGATGCGGCCACGTCCTCCCCTATGCGCATGTCGGGCTCGTCGTGCGGATTGCGCCGCGAATAGCCGTGGCCCACCACGCCCGGGGCGCCGTCCCCGGTGAGCGAGGCGGTGCAGGCGGTGCGGCTGCCGTCCTCCTCGAGCGACAGCTTGATCGTCCACGTCTTCTCCATGGCGGATCACCTCTTGGACATCGGGACGTCGGCCCCTTTCTCAGCATCCGCCCGGCCCCGCCCCCGGGCAAGATGTGCCCGGCGAGGAGCACGGCACGGCAGTGCTTAGGGTGGAGCCATGTTCGAGGAGCCACCCCCGCACCCTGTCCCGTTCAAGCCCACGTCCGCCTCGCGGATCACGCTGGCGCACATCATGACCCACCACGACACGAACCTCCTGGGCACCGTGCACGGCGGCGTGGTCATGAAGCTCGTGGACGACGCGGCGGGCGCGGTCGCCGGACGGCACTCCGAGGGGCCCGCGGTGACCGGTGCCATGGACGAGATGGCCTTCCTGGAACCGGTGCGGGTCGGCGACCTGCTCAAGGTGCAGGCCCAGGTCAACTGGACCGGGCGCAGCTCCATGGAGGTCGGCGTGCGCGTGCTCGCCGAGCGCTGGAACGAGTCCGGCCCGGCGACCCAGGTGGCCAGTGCCTACCTGGTCTTCGTCGCCGTGGACGCCGAGGGCGCACCGCGTCCGGTGCCCCAGATCGAGCCCGAGACCGACCGCGACCGGCGCCGTCTGCAGGAGGCGCAGATCCGCCGCACGCACCGGTTGGCCCGCCGCCGGGCGATCATGGAGCTGCGCGAGAAGCGCGCCGCCGAGGGCTTCGAAGACTGACGGCCCCCGGCCCTCAGCCCCTCGGCTCAGCCCCCGCCCCTCAGCCGCACAGGATGCGGTCGCCGCGCATCGGCTGGAGCCCCACCGGCGGTGCCGCGGGCGGGTCCGGCTCGCCGGCCCGTACCGGGGTCACGCCGTCGTAGTCCGCGCCCACGGTGATCCGCAGCGTCGGCCCCAGCCCGGACACCCGGCGCAGCTCCGCGTACGGCAGGGCCGTCCCCAGCGCCTTGGCGGAGCGGTCCCAGCCCGGGTCGTAGTGGATGACCGTGTACTCCGCGTCGTGCCGGACGGTGTTGCCGGGCGTACCGGTGGTGCGGAAGCCCAGGCGACGCAGTTCCTTGTCCACACGCGCCCCCAGCCCGTTGACCGTCGTCCCGTTGTTGACCTGGACGCGGATCGACTTGGGCGGCACTTCGACCTGCTCGGGCTCGGGCGCCGACGGGCTGGGCGTGGCCAGGGGGCCGCCGTCCGGGCCGGTGAGCGGGCGGTCCTCGCGGAGCGCCTCGAAGATCCGCTGGGCGCCCTTGACGTCCCAGCGCAGGGTCGTCCCCACCCCCTGCACCCGGAACGGGGTGGCGTCCACCGGCACCGTCGCGAACTCCACCGAGCGGGCCCCGAAGCCGCCGCGCAGCCCCGTGGCGAGGGCGATCAGGTCGTCCGGCTTGGTCTGCCGGTCCGCGCGCACCGAGCCGAGCGCGGCCTTGGCCACCTGGTCGAGCTTGACCGGGTTCTGCATCAGCCCGATGTCGGTGACCCGGCGGACCAGGGCGGCCAGGAACCGCTGCTGGTTCTGCATCCGCTGGAGGTCGGGGCTGCCGGGGAGGTGGCCGGAGCGCACGTAGCGCAGTGCCGTGCCGCCGTCAGCACGTACCGTGCCGGCGGGCAGGTCGAGTCCGGTCACGGGGTCGCGCAGCGGACGGGCGAAGCAGAGGTCGACCCCGCCGATCCGGTCGACGGTCTTCATGAAGGAGCCGAAGTCGAACTCGGCGTAGTGGTCGACCTTGACCCCGGTCATCTTCTCGACCGTGCTCACGGCGAGTGCGGGGCCGCCCACCCCCCAGGCCCACTTCAGCTTGCCGGCGCGCGGCAGTTCCGCGTACGAGTCCCGCGGCAGCGCGACCACGCTGACCCGCCTGCCGTCCCGCGACAGGTGCGCCAGCATCATCGTGTCGGTGCAGTCGCAGGGCTCCCCGCCCAGGCGCAGCCCGGTGCGCTGCGACTGGGACAGCCCGCGGCGGACGTCGGTGCCGACCAGAAGGAAGTTGGTGCCCTTGGTGGGGCTGGGCCGGTTCTTCATCCCGGCGAAGGCGTCCACCCGCGCCAGGCGGTCGTCCATGTGCCCCAGGACGGCGTGCCCGATCCCACTGGCGGTCAGGATGCCGAGCGAGACGGCACCGAGGACGCGCAGCCCGCGGCGCACCGGCGGCCGCTTGCGGGTCCTGCGGGCGGCTGCGGCGGGTTGCTGACGGCGACGAGCGACGGTCATACAGTCACGCTAAGGAGTCATACCGTCGTACGGAACGAGCCCCGCCCGGTCGCACGCGCTCGTATCATCCGTTCGCGGTAACGTGTGCGGCTGTGAACGCTGCGACCCCCCATGTGCTGCCCGCCGTCTCCGTGATCATGCCGGTGCTCGACGAGGAGCGGCACCTTCGAAACTCCGTCCGCCACATCCTCGAACAGGACTACGCGGGCGAGCTCGAGGTCGTCATCGCCCTCGGCCCCTCCACCGACCGCACGGACGAGATCGCGGCGGAGCTGGTGCGGGAGGACCCCCGCGTCCACACGGTGCCCAACCCCACCGGCCGCACCCCCGCCGCCCTGAACGCCGCCATCAAGGCCTCCCGGCACCCGGTCGTGGTCCGGGTCGACGGCCACGGCATGCTCTCGGCCGACTACATCAAGACCGCGGTGCGGCTGCTGGAGGAGACCGGCGCCGCCAACGTCGGCGGCATCATGCACGCCGAAGGCGAGAACGACTGGGAGCGCGCCGTCGCCGCCGCCATGACCTCGAAGATCGGCGTCGGCAACGCGGCCTTCCACACCGGAGGCGCCGCCGCCCCCGCCGACACCGTCTACCTCGGGGTGTTCCGCCGCGAGGTGCTGGAGCAGCAGGGCGGCTACAACGAGGAGTTCATCCGCGCCCAGGACTGGGAGCTGAACTACCGCATCCGCGAGGCCGGCGGCCTGATCTGGTTCTCGCCGGAGCTGCGCGTCTCGTACCGCCCGCGGCCCAGCGTGCGCGCGCTGGCCAAGCAGTACAAGGACTACGGGCGCTGGCGCCGTGTCGTCACCCGGTACCACCAGGGCTCGGTCAACCTGCGCTACCTCGCCGCCCCGGCGGCCGTCGCGGCCATCGCGGCGGGCGTGGTGGTGGGAGCGGCGGTCACCCCGCTCGCCTTCGTCGTCCCCGGCGGCTACCTCGCGGCCATCGTGCTGGGCTCGCTCCCGGCCGGCAAGGGCCTGTCGGCCGCCGCGCGGCTGCAGATCCCGGTGGCGCTCGCCACCATGCACATGTCCTGGGGCTTCGGGTTCCTGACCAGCCCGCGTTCGCTCGCCCGGCGGGTCATCGCCAGCCGCCGCCCTGCGGTGCGGGCGGCGGCCGACGCGTGAGGCGGGGGTGAACCCCTACCAGTTGTAGTAGGGGTTCACCTTCATGCACGCCGAGTCGTCGGAGGCGTTGAGCGCGCTCGCGCTGTCCAGGACCTCCTTGGTGTCGGTGCTGCTGGCCGCCGGGTACGTCGCCCCGGCCGTCCAGTCGGCGCCGATCACCAGCGTGATGCCCTCCGCGGAGGAGGACTTCTTGACCACGCCGGCCGGCAGCTTCAGCGCCTTCGCCACGGCCAGGGCGTTCGCCTTGTCGTCGTCGCCGGCGTAGGTGATCGTGCTGCCGGACTGCGACTGGGGCGTGGAGTCGGACTCGGCCTGGGTGAAGCCCAGCGCCTTCAGCTTCTCCGTGACCGTGCCCGCCCGGCCGGAGACGGCGGGCGTCGTGGCGCTGCCGGTGCCGTTCTGGACCGTCACCGCGATCTCGTCCTTGGGCGAGGGCTTCGCGGTGGTGGCGGACTTGTCGGCCTTCTTCTTCTTGGAGGCCTTGCCGTCCACGGCCTGGTCGTTGCGCAGCAGCGTGAAGAGCTTGGTCGCCGCGCCGGTCGGCACGACGTGCGCGGTCGGGTTCTGCGGGTCGGCGCCCCACGGCATCGTCGTCATGGTGATGCGGTCGGTGGGCACGCCCTTGAGGTTGTTGCCCAGGTCGTAGAGCTTCTTGACCGTCCCGAGGCCGGTGTCGACGGTCAGCGCCTTGGTGGCGGCCTCCGCCAGGCCGGTCAGCTTGCCCGGGTCGGTGAGCTTCGTGCCCGACTTCAGCTGGCGCACCATCGCGTTCATGTACATGTGCTGGGCGTGGGTACGGCCGATGTCGCTGCCGTCCTCGAAGCCGTGCCGGGTGCGGAGCCACTGCAGGGCCTGCTGGCCCTTGATGGTGTGGTCGCCCTTGGTGAGCTTGAGCCCGGACTTCTTGTCCCAGACGTTCCCCTTGACGCAGACCGGGACGCCGCCGACCGCGTCGGCCATGGAGACCACGCCGGCGAAGTCGATCATCATGAAGTGGTCGATGGATATGTCGGTGAGCTTCTCCCAGGTGGCCACGGTGCAGCCGGGACCGCCGTGCTGGAGGCTCGTGTTGATCGTGTCCGTCGTGGTCTCGGGGTAGACGTGGCCGTCGTCCGGGTCGGTGCACTTGGGGATGGTGACCCGGGTGTCGCGCGGGATGCTGACCACGGTCATGTTGCTGCGGTCCGCGGAGACGTGCAGCAGCATCTGGACGTCGGCGAGCGGCTTGCGGTCCGCGTCGGCCTTGGCGCCGCCGAGCTTCTGGTTCGCCTTGGAGGCCCGGCTGTCGGAGCCGAGGAGGAGGATGTTCAGCGGGGTCTGGCCCGCCGCGTTCGCCTTGCTCTTGGCGGCCTGGCTGTCGCCGAGGTTGAGCGCGTCCTTCTTGATGTTCGCGTTGAGGTGCTGGTAGTACGCGTAAGCGGCGCCGGCCGTGCCGAGTATCGCCACCGACGTGACGATCGCCACCCAGCGCAGGGCGCGCCTCTTGCCCTTTTTGCGGCGGCGGGTGCCGCGGCGGCCTGCGCCGTCGTGGCCGTCGTACCCGTCGTGCCCGTCGTCGTCCGCCCCGTCGTCCTGCGTCGCGGTCAGGGTGCCGGTGGACGTACCGTCGTCCGCCTCGTGCCCGTAGTCCTCGTAGCCGCCGTACTCGGCCCCGTGGCCGTCGTCGCCGTAGCCCCCGGTGTCGTAGCCCGCGGCCTCGCGGCCGGGCTGCTGGTACGGCGCGTACGCGTCCTGCTGCGGGTACCCGCCGCCGCGCTGCGGCTCCTCGGGTCGGTAGCCGCCGCGCTGCGGCTGCTGCGGGACCGTCGGGTGCGGGTAGCCGGGCTGCTGCGGGATGTACGGCTGCTGTCCGTGACCGTTCCCGTACGGAGAGTCGCCCCATCCGGGTTCGTGAGGATCGTAGGGGGCGTTCCGCCCTCCGGGGATGCTGCCGTGGCGCATGTGGGCCCTCCCATGACGCGCTGGTACCTACGGTCACCGGCTGCGCCGCGGCGCTCGGATCGTGGGTGATTGTCAGCTGTGCGACTGTCGAAGTCCTGTGGGACCGGAACAGCCCTGCTCGCGAATGGTTGGAGGTCACGATACATAAACCGCGACGGGGCCAACGCTTTGGTTTCTTATCGGCTGTGTAAAGCGATCGTGCGCACTACCCCAAATCGGGATCCCAGCGATATGGCCTGTACACGTCCATGCAGGCTGAATCATTCGCTCCGTTAAGGGCCCCGGCGCTCTTGGGCAGCGTACCGTCGTCGTCGGCGGCACCCTGGAAGACCGTTCCGTCGCGCCAGTCGGCGCCCACGACGAGTGTGACGGAGCCGACATGTGAGGATTCCTTCACAACGCCGGCGGGGAGCTTGAACACCTTCGCCACGGCGAGTGCGTCCGAGCGGCCTTGCGCGCCCTCTGCGGCCGGGTACTCGATGACACTGGCCGCCGACGGCTGCGCCGTGCCGACCGCCTTCGCCTGCCCGAAGCCGGACCCGACCAGCGCCTGGGCGAGGACGCCCGCCCGGCCGTTCACGGGGGTGCCCGCGGCGTCGCCCGCGGTGCCGTTGACCACCGCGACCGGGACGTCGGCGGCGGGCCGGGCGGCCGGCCCGGACTCGACGGGCTGCTTCTCCGCCTTCTTCTTCCCCTTGTCGTCGAAGGGGAGGTCGTGGACCAGCCGCGACCACACCTTGGGGGCGGCCACCGGGTCCGGCATGTAGTGCTGGTCGTTCTCGGTGTCCGTGACGGGCGGCATGGTCAGCATCGTGATCCGGTCCGACGGGACGCTCTTGAGCTGCATGCCGAGGTCGAAGAGCTTCTTCGGGGTCCCTATCTCCTCCGACACCTGCAACGCGTTGGTGGCGGCCTCGGCGAGGTCACCCAGCCGCCCCGCGTCGGTGAAGACGTTCTGCGAGCGCAGTTCGCGCACCATCGAGTTCATGTACATGTGCTGCGCCCGGGCGCGCCCGAGGTCGCTCTCGAAGGCGTGCCTGGTGCGCAGCCACTGCAGCGCCGTCTTGCCGGTGATCTTCTGCGTGCCCGCCTTCAGCTTCAGCCCGGAGCCGCCCGGCTGCTGCGGGGTCGGGTGGTCCCACACGGGCTGCCGCACGCAGACGTCGACGCCACCGACCGCGTCGGCCATCTTCACCACACCCGCGAAGTCGATCGTCATCCAGTGGTCGATGTAGACCTTGGTGAGGTTCTGCACGGTGGCGAGCGTGCAGCCGGGACCCCCGCGCATCAGGCTCTCGTTGATGATCGCGTGCGTGGTGGCGGCGAACTTCCTGCCCGTCTCCGGGTCGGTGCACTCCGGGATCGGCACCCGGGTGTCGCGCGGAATGCTCACCACGGACATGTTGCTGCGGTCGGCCGAGATGTGGAGCAGCATGATCACGTCGGCGCGGGGCGGATCGCCCTTGGTGTACTTGGCGCCGCCCAGCTTGAGGTTCTCCGCGGAGTTACGGCCGTCGGCGCCCAGCAGCAGGACGTTCATCGCGTTCGTCGGCGCCTTCGCCACGTCGCTGTCGCCGCTGTTCCGCTTCCCCTTGCGGATGTTGTCGCTGAGGTGCTCGTAGTACGCGTAACCGGCGCCCGCCGTCCCGAGGATGAGCACCGCGAGGGTGATCGCGGTCCACCGGGCGATCCGGCGTCCGCGGCGCTTCGGCCGCGGGCCGCGCGGCGGCCCGTCGCCGTCGTCCTCGGGGTCCGGGTGCGGGGTCCGTCCCGTGTCCGCGCCCCGCCGCGCCGCCCCGTCCCGCGGGTGGTCGTCGTAGAGGCTGTCGTCCCAGCCGAGATCGCGCACACGACTGTCCGTCATCGTCCGGTCCCCACCCCTGATACCCCTGTCGACCCTGGTGCCCGTAACGGGCGGCTACTTGGCACACACGCTCTTGTCGTCGGCTTCGACCTTCTGGATGCCCTCGGGCGCCTTCGTCGGTGTGGCGATCGGCGTGCCCGCCTGCTTGAAGTCCTTGCCCAGGGTGAGCGTCATGTTGGCGCGCGGCGCGGCGTCCTCGGTGCCCTGCTTGAGCGCGGAGGCCGGCAGCCCCATCATCGCGGCGAGCCGGCGTGCCTGGTCGGCCTGGTTGGGCGCGTACTCCAGCGTCGTCTTCTTCACCTCGGCGGGCGCGTTGCCGCCGTTGGTGGAGCGGCTGACACCCTCGTCGTTCTGCAGCCAGTTGACGGTGTCCTGGGCGGCGCCGAAGACCCCGCTGCCGTTGAGCACCTCGACCCGTACGTTGATCGGGTCGGCCTTGGGGCCCTTGAGCTTGGCCGCGTCGGACGCCTTCTGCTTCTTCTTCACCTCGGTCAGCGAGACGTCGTCCTTGACCATGCTGAACAGCTGCGGCGCCTTGGTCTCGTCCAGCACCACCGTGGTGTGCACCTTCTCGGCCGGGTTGTCTATCACCGGCACCGTCGCGAAGGTGATGTTCTTGGTGTTGACCCGGCTCAGGTCCTTGGCCAGCTCGCTGAGCTTGGTCACGCTGCCGATGCCGGTGTCGACGGTGAGCGCCTTCGTCGCCGTGTTCGCCAGCTTGAGCAGCTTGGTCGGACTGGTCAGCGTGTCGCCCGACTTCATCTTGCGCATCATCGAGCTGAGGAACTGCTGCTGCAGTTCGATACGGCTCAGGTCCCCGCCGAAGCCGACGCTGTGCCGGGTGCGGACGAAGGCCAGCGCCTGCTCGCCGGCGACGGTGTGCCGTCCCTTGGCCAGCTTCAGGTGCGAGTCCGGGTCGTCGATGTCCTTGGCCAGGCACACCTCGACGCCGCCGACCGCCGTCGAGAGGTCCTTCACCGCGTCGAAGTTGGCCATCATGAAATGGTCGGGGGTGATACCGGTCAGCGCCTTGACGGTGCGCATGGTGCAGCCCGGGTCGCGGCCGTACTGGCCCAGGCTGGTGTTGAAGCGGACGCCGCTCTCCGCCGGAATGATCTTCGTGGATCCGTCGGGCTGCTTCGTCGGGCAGTCCGGGATGTCGGTGATGATGTCGCGGGGGATGCTCAGCGCCGTCGCGTTGGAGCGGTCCTTGGAGACATGGAAGAGGATCGTGGTGTCGGCGTGGCCGACGTTGGCCGAGTCCCCGTACTTGCCCTTCAGTCCCTTGCGGCTGTCGGTGCCGATGACCAGGATGTTGACCGGTCCGGTGGACGTGGCGTTCTTGGAGCCGATGCCCGGGTCGATCGCGTTGATGTTGCCGTTGAGCTGCTGGTACAGCGCGTAGACGCCGATGCACGCCGCGATGACCACGACCCCGAGCGTGCCGGCGGTCCAGATCAGGGCCCGCTTCTTGGCCGACTTCCGCGACTTGGGGCGGCGCCGGCTGGTGCGTGCGGCCGCCCGGCCGCCGCCCTCGCCCCTGGCGCCGCCGGCGGCACGGCCGCCCGCCGCCGTCCTTCCGC
>NZ_JARAVM010000050.1:0-43565 GCF_033792735.1 Streptomyces sp. PA03-3a | reverse complement strand
AGCACAACCTGTCGCTCCTGGACGAGGGCACGCTCTACGTCGCCCGGCGGACGTGCGTTAGCCCCGCCGCCCAGTGCCGCGGCATCGGGAAGCTGCGCTCGCACGGGGCGCCCGACGGCTCCGGCCTCCTCGCCTGGCTCCGCGCCCCGCGCCCCGCCGCCGCCCCCGGCGTGTGGCGCCTCGGCCACCGCCCCCGCCCCGCCGCCGACCCGGACGCCGTGCCGGGCCGCCAGCTCGTCGCCGGCGCCCTGATCTCCTTCCTCGGCGGCTGGCTGCTGTGGTCCCTGCTGTGGAACGGCTACCTCGGCAGCTACTGGCTCTGGCCACTGCTCGCCCTGACACCCGAATCGTGGCGGCAGGCCGGCGGCAACCAGACCGCCTACCTGTGGGCCTCGTACCTCTACTACGCGCTCATCGGCGGCGCCCTGCTGGTCTTCTTCGCCCGCGTCGGCCGCTGGGCCGAGCTGTGGCGCCGCTGGATCACCGCGCCGCTCCGGCGCGCCCGCGAGGAGGAGCGGACGGCCGCGGGCCGCGAACCCGCCGACCCCGCCCAGGATCCGGCCGCCTTCCCCGCGGTCCGCCTGGGCGGCGCCGCCGACGCCGCGGACCGGCTCGCCGAGGACGCCCGCGCCGGGCTGATGAACGACGTCGACTTCACCCGCCTCTCCCGCGCCTGGCAGTCCGTACGCTCCGAACCCGGCCGGCTGACCGCCTTCACCGACACCGTCCTGCGGTACGGGGCCGCCGCCTGCGCCCACCCGTCCGGCGCCCGCGACCTGCCCGCCCGCACCGCCCGGCACGACCTGCTCGCCGGACAGGTGCGGATCGGCGCCGCCCCCGACGACGAACGCAACCCCCGCACCCACCGCGGCGCCGGCTACGCCCTCGACCCGTCCGTCCTCGGCACGTCCCTGCTGGCGGTCGGGCCGCCCGGCTCCGGCAAGACCGTGCGCTTCGTGCGGCCCGCGCTGGAACTCATGTGCCTTCAGGCACTCGCCGGGCGGGCGGCCGTCGTCGTGGTCGGCACCGACGGGGCACGGCTCGCGCCGGACGAGTCCTTCGACGTCGTCGTCAAGATCGGCCAGCCCGACTCCGCGTACGACCTCGACCTCTACGGCGGTACCACCGACCCCGACGAGGCCGCGGGCTTCCTCGCCGAGGCCCTCGTGGGCGACCTCACCGCGGCGCTGCCCGGCGGCGACAGCCGGCGCGCCGCCACCGCCCTCGCCCAGCTCCTCGGGCCCTTCCACGCCGCCCACGGCCGCTTCCCCTCCGTCCCCGAACTGCGCGAACTCCTCGACGGCACCCCCTCCGCACTGGCCGCGCTCCGCTCCGCCCTGCAGGCCCGCGGCGCGGCCGCCCAGGGACAGCTGCGCGAACTCGACGCGCGGGAACGGCAGTCCGCCCGGCCCGGTGACGCGGGCCCCCTGCTCGCCGACCGCATCGCGCTGCTCGACCGGCCCGCGTTCGCCGGGTTCTTCGACACCACCGGCGGCAGCCACCCGTTCTCGCTGCGGGGGCTGGAACACCCGCTGCGGGTCCGCATCGACCTCCCGGAACGGGGCCACGCCGAGGTCTCCCGGATGCTGGCGCGGCTCGTCCTCGCCCAGTTCGCGGAGTGCGCCGCGGCCCGCCGGGACCGCTCCCTGTTCGCCTGTCTCGTCCTCGACGACGCCTCCCACACGGTGACCGCCGAATCCGTACGCGGCCTGCAGCGCATGCGCTCCGCCAACGCCGGCGCGGTGCTCACGCTGCGCACGCTGGACGACGTCCCCGAGGCGCTCCGGGGTGCCCTGCTGGGCGCCGTCGGCTGCCGGGCGGCCCTCGCCGGGGTCACCGCCTGGGACGGCGCCCGGTTCGCGGAGGTGTGGGGCAAGGAGTGGGTGGACGTCCAGGACGTCACGAACCGTCAGATCATCGCGGACGAGCCGCTCACGCGGGTGCTGCACACGGTGCGGCGCCTGGTGACGGGCAAGGCGGTCACGGCGGAGTCGGTGACGGTGCGCCGGGTCGAGCGCGAGCGGTGGTCCGCGTCCGACCTCGCGCACGCGGTCCCTGCGGGGCACGCCGTCGTCTCCCTCACGGCGGTGGACGGGGAGCATGCGGCGCCGGTGCTTGTGGATTTGCGCGCGTAATCCTTGTGTGCGGCCGGTTGTCGTGTGCGGGTTGTTTGCGCCTGCGGCGGGCGGGGGACAAACCCCAACCGCAACCACGACGCACCCGCACACGAAGACGGCCCGGCACCGCAGGTATACGGTGAGGCAGAATCGGATGTGAACGCACTCCGAGATGGAGAAAAAGCCCGTGCCGCCCACGCTCGCCTCGCTGCTGCGGAACCCCGCCCTGAAGCTGGCCGTCCTCGCCGGAGGCGACCGCCTGGAGGAGGCCGCCGTCCGCTGGGTGCACACGAGCGAGCTGGACGACCCCGCGCCGTACCTGGAGGGTGGCGAACTGCTGCTCACGACGGGCCTCAAGCTGGACGTGGGCTCGCCCGAGGCACTCGGCCAGTACGTGGCGCGCCTGGCCGGCGCCGGTGTCGTGGGCCTGGGGTTCGGCGTGGGGGTGAGCCACGACGCCGTGCCGCAGGCGCTCGTGGACGCCGCGGCCGCGCACCGGCTGCCGTTGCTGGAAGTGCCGCACAGGACCCCGTTCATCGCGATCAGCAAGGCCGTCTCCGCCGAGATCGCCGCAGAGCGGTACAAGGCGGTGACCGCGGGGTTCGAGGCGCAGCGGGAGCTGACCCGGGCGGCGCTCGCGCCGGACGGGACGACGGCGCTGCTGTCGCGGCTCGCGGCGCACCTGAAGGGCTGGGCGGCGCTGTACGACGCGTCGGGCGCCGTGGTGGCCGCGGCGCCGGAGTGGGCAGGGCGGCGGGCCGCGCGGCTCGCCGGTGAGGTCGAGCGGCTGCGCGGCAGGCCCGCCCCGGCCAGCGCGGCGGTCGCGGGCCCGGCCGGCACGGAGGACCGCGTCGAACTGCAGTCGCTGGGCACCGGCCGGCGCCCCCGCGGGTTCCTCGCGGTCGGCACGGAGGAGCGGCCCGACACCTCCGCCCGGTACCTCGTGCACGCCGCCGTCGCGCTGCTGACGCTGTCGCTGGAGCAGTCCCGCGCGCTGCAGGACACGCAGCAGCGCCTGGGCGCCGCACTGCTGCGGATGCTGCTGGCCGGGGAGCCCGAGCACGCCCGCACCGTGGCCGGCCGGCTGTACGGCGGGCTGTTCGACGCCCCCGTGCGCGTCCTGGTCGCGGAACGCGCGGAGGCGGCCGAGGCCGCGGGGGACGCGCTGGGGCTGCTGGCCGAACGGGTGGAGACGGCCGGGATGCGGTCCGCGGAGCCCGTGCTGGCGGTCCGGGAGGAGGACCGTCTGACGGTGCTCGCGGCCGCCGACGGCGAGGTGATGCCGGCCTGTGTGGCGGCTGTGGACGGGAGCGACGACCTGGTGGCGGGGCTGTCCGCCGCGGTGGGTGCCGCGGGGGTCCCGGGCGCGCACGAGCAGGCCGAGCGCGCGCTGGCGGTCGCCCGGCGGCGTGGCCGCAGTCTGGTCGAGCACGACGAGGTCGGTTCCGGCTCGGTGCTGCCGCTGCTGGGCGACGACGCCGTACGGGCGTTCTCCGACGGCCTGTTGCGGCCGCTGCGCGAGCACGACGCCACTGCCCGGGGTGACCTGGTCGCGTCGCTGCGGGCGTGGCTGTCCCGGCACGGGCAGTGGGACGCCGCCGCGGCGGACCTGGGGGTCCACCGGCACACACTGCGCTACCGGATGCGGCGCGTGGAGGAGATCCTGGGGCGCTCGCTGGACGACCCGGACGTCCGCATGGAGCTGTGGCTGGCCCTGAAATCCGGCGGCTGAGACAGGCCTGCCAAAACGTCGCATCGGGTGAGGCGCTTTCGACGCGCTGGACAAGACCGGCCGGCTGTCGCCCGCCCTACCGTGGTCCGCATGAGCACCCCCACCGCCTTCTGGCTCGCCGGCCGCCCCGCCACCGGCGAGGACACCTTCGATGTCGTGAACCCGTACGACGGCAGCGTCGTGGCCTCCGTCGGCGTGCCGACCCCCGCCCAGGTGGAGGAGGCGGTCGCCGCGGCGAAGTCCGTCGAGGCGGAGTTCGCCGCGACCCCCGCCCACGTGCGGGCCGCGGCCCTGGACCACGTGTCGAAGCGGCTGGCCGAGCGCACGGAGGAGATCGCCCGGCTGATCACCGCGGAGAACGGCAAGCCGGTCAAGTGGGCGCGCGGGGAGGTCGGCCGTGCCGTGTCCGTCTTCCGCTGGGCGGCGGAGGAGGCGCGCCGCTTCAACAGCGGCGAGGCCCAGCGCCTGGACACCGACGCGGGCGGCACGGGCCGTCTCGCGCTGACCCGGCGCTTCCCGCGCGGCACCGTGCTCGGCATCGCGCCGTTCAACTTCCCGCTGAACCTGGTGGCCCACAAGGTGGCCCCGGCGATCGCGGTCGGCACCCCGATCATCCTCAAGCCGGCCCCGGCGACCCCGCTGTCCGCGCTGCTCCTCGCCGAGATCCTGGCCGAGACCGATCTGCCGGCCGGTTCGTGGAGCGTGCTCACCGTCCCGAACGACCGCATGCCCGCCCTGGTCCGGGACGAGCGGCTGCCGGTCATCTCCTTCACCGGCTCCGACCGGGTCGGGTACCAGATCATGGACTCGGTGCCGCGCAAGCACATCACCCTGGAGCTGGGCGGCAACGCCGCCGCCGTCGTCCTGGCCGACTGGTCCTCCGAGGAGGACCTGGAGTGGGCGGCGAACCGTATCGCCACCTTCTCCAACTACCAGGGCGGCCAGTCCTGCATCTCCGTCCAGCGGGTCGTCGCCGACGCGTCCGTGTACGACCGGCTGGTGGAGAAGGTCGTCGCCAAGGTCCGCGCCCAGGTCACCGGCGACCCCTCGGACGACGCCACCGACGTCGGCCCGCTCGTCGACGAGAAGGCCGCCGAGCGCGTGGAGTCGTGGGTCGAGGACGCGCTGGGCAAGGGCGCCAAGCTGCTCACCGGCGGCCGGCGCGACGGCGCCGCCTACGAGCCGACCGTGCTCGCCGACCTTCCGGCGGACGCGATCATCGCCACCGAGGAGGTCTTCGGCCCCGTCCTGTCCCTGCACAAGGTCGACGGCGCCGACGAGGCCTTCGCGGTCGTCAACGACTCCCGGTTCGGCCTGCAGTGCGGTGTGTTCACCCACGACCTGCAGACCGCCTTCCGTGCCCACCGGGAGCTGGAGGTCGGCGGCGTCGTCATCGGCGACGCGCCCTCCTACCGCGCCGACCAGATGCCCTACGGCGGCGTCAAGGACTCCGGAGTGGGCCGCGAGGGAGTCAAGTACGCCATGGAGGACTACACCTACGAGCGGGTCATGGTCCTGACCGGTCTCGCCCTGTAGCCACCACGGCAGGAGGAGCCACCCCTTCCGGCGGCCGGGGCGCATGTGCGGTGCGTCCCGGCCGCGCTGTGCGCGCTGTCGGCATGCGCACGTAAAGTGTCGCTCTCACGCACGGCGCCGGGGAGGCGCCAGGGAGGGGAAACGCAAGGTGGCAACGTATGCGGTGGTCTGCACGGCGGAAGCCGGGGCGACCGCGGAGGCCGTGGCCGGGGGACCGGTCGGCGGATGGGTCGCCGGAGGCGACGGCGGTACCGGAGTGCTCTTCGACGCGCCGGTGACCGAGGGTGAGGGCATCGGCATCGCTGACGTGGTGCCGGCCGGCCGCGAGCTGGCCCGCCGGCTGGACGCGCCGGCCCTGGTGCTGGTGGCGACCCCGCAGGTCGCGTACGCGGTGTTCGTGCGCCCGGACGGCGAGGGCAGCCAGAGCATGGTGTGGGCAGCGGACTGGGAGCCGCCCACCGATCCGCAGGAGTACGCGGAGCACCGCGCCCAGTGGGACGCCCTGGCCGCACGCTGCGCGCAGTGGTTCGGGCGCCCCGAGGCGGGCGCCGCCCTCGCGGAGGTCCGCAACGACCCGCGCCCCGGCGAGGCCAAGCCGGGCACGGACGAACTGCTGCGCCGGGTGTGCGCGGCCCTCGGCGTCCCGGCCGCGACGGTCGGCGCCTCCTCCCTCACCTCCCCTGACGGCGTGGCCGACGACGGGGTGCCGCAGGGCGCGGTGCGCGTCGAGGCCGCGCCGCCTTCCGGAAGCGGGTCCGCCCCCGCCGGCGGCTCCACGTTCCGTGCCGTGCGCGCCCTGGTGCTGCTCGCGGGCTTCTACCTGCTGGGCGTGGTGCTGCTCGCGGTGCTGGCCGGGATCGACGTCCTGGTCGCCTCCTGGGGCGTGGGCGGACTCACCGGCAAGGTCGTCATCGTCACCGCCGTCCTCGCCATCCCCATCGTCCGCGGCATGTTCATGCTGCGCCGCCCGCAGGACGACGGCCCCTCCGGCGTCCCCGTCACGGAGGCGCAGCAGCCCGAGCTGTGGGCGGCCGTCCGCGACCTGGCCGCGCGCTACGGCACCCGCGCGCCGGACGAGATCGTCCTCGTCGGCGAGGTCAACGCCGCCGTCTCCGAGAAGTCCCACCTCCTCGGCCTGGTCGGCGGCCGCCGCCGCATGTACATCGGCGTGCCGCTGCTCGCCGGGCTGACCGAGCGCCAGCTGCACGCCGTCCTCACCCACGAGCTGGGCCACTACGGCAACAGCGACACACGGCTGTCCGCGATCACCCTGCGCGGCCAGGAGCGGATGCTGCGCACCATCGCCCACTTCGAGGAGCGCGCCGCCCGGACCCAGGGCCGCGAGCAGGCACGCCAGGAGGAGCGGGCCGCGAAGGCACTGGCCAAGGGTCGCAAGGCCAAGGAGGTCGACGCCTCGGGCGCCGGCATCACCTACCGCGCCATGGCGGCCATCTACACCGCCTACGCCACGTTCTACCTCCGCGCCTCGCACAGCGTCGGCCGCGCCCAGGAGCTCGCCGCCGACCAGGCCGCCGTACGGCTCGCCGGGCGGGACGCCACCGCCTCCGCGCTGCGCGAGATCCCGGTCCTGGACGCCGCCTTCGACCACTACATGCGGCAGTACGCCGCCTTCGGGGCCCCGGCCCGGCTGCTGCCGCCCGCCGGGCAGGTCTACGGCGGCCTGCCCCGTTTCCTGTCCGACCCCGAGCGCCGCGCGGAGCTGGACCGGCTGCGCTCCCGTCTGCCGCGCGAGCAGCGCTCCCCGTACGACTCCCACCCCCCGATCGCCGAGCGCGTCCGCCTCGTCGAGGCGGCGCCCGCCGACGAGCCGGGCACCGTGCCCGCCGGGCAGGACCGGCCTGCCCTGGAGCTGCTGCACGACCGGGACCAGGTGCTGATCGCCCTGGAGGGAGTCACCCTCAGCCCCGAGAGCCAGGCGTTCACCCGAGTGGAGTGGAGCGCCCTGGCGGATCCTGCGGTGCGTCTGCTGCTCGCCGAGAACGCCGCGCCGCTGCGTTCCGCGCTGTCGGCCGCGGGCGCCGAGCCGACGGTGACCGCCCTGCTCGACGCCGCCGACGAGGGCCGCCTCCCGGCGGTGGCGCAGGGACTGCCCGAGGGCGCGCTGCACGCGGGCACCGCCGCCCTCGCCGGTCTCGCCCTCGCCGAATCCGGCGCCGCGCACTGGGAACTGACATGGGATCAGGGAGTGCGGCTGGTGCTCGCCGACGGCACCGACGAGGCGGAGTTCGGCCTCGCGGTCGACGCCCTCGCCGACCCCGTCGCCGAGGGCGGCTCCGCCCCGGACCCCACGCCGCTGCGCAAGCTGCTCGCGTCGGCCTGAAACGCCGTCGGAAGGTCGTCGGCCCTCCGCGCCCCGTGCGCGAGGGCTGGTGACCATGCCGGAACCGGGGTACTAACGAACAAGTAGCACCGGTCGGTAACCGACGCGAGGTGACGCCCCCATGTCCGCAGCATCCGCCCGCCCCACCGTTTCCGAACGCGAAGCGCGCCAGGTCGCAGAGGCCGCCCGCGAACAGGAATGGCGAAAGCCGAGCTTCGCCAAGGAACTGTTCCTGGGCCGCTTCCGGCTCGACCTGATCCATCCCCACCCCACACCGTCGACCGAGCAGGTCCAGCGCGGCGAGGAGTTCCTCGCCAAGCTCCGCGACTTCGTCGAGACGAAGGTGGACGGGGGCCTGATCGAGCGTGAGGCGAGGATCCCCGACGAGGTCATCACCGGGCTGAAGGAGCTCGGCGCCCTCGGCATGAAGATCGACCCCAAGTACGGCGGCCTCGGCCTCACCCAGGTGTATTACAACAAGGCGCTGGCGCTCGTCGGCTCCGCCAGCCCCGCCATCGGCGTGCTGCTCTCCGCGCACCAGTCGATCGGCGTGCCCCAGCCGCTGAAGATGTTCGGCACCCCGGAGCAGAAGGAGCGGTTCCTGCCGCGCTGCGCCCGCACCGACATCTCGGCCTTCCTGCTCACCGAGCCCGACGTGGGGTCCGACCCCGCGCGCCTGGCGACCACGGCCGTCCCCGACGGGGACTCCTACGTCCTGGACGGCGTGAAGCTGTGGACCACCAACGGCGTCGTCGCCGACCTGCTGGTCGTCATGGCGCGGGTGCCGAAGAGCGAGGGCCACAAGGGCGGCATCACCGCCTTCGTCGTCGAGGCGGGCTCCGAGGGCATCACCGTCGAGAACCGCAACTCCTTCATGGGGCTGCGCGGCATCGAGAACGGCGTCACCCGCTTTCACCAGGTGCGGGTCCCCGCCGAGAACCGCATCGGCCCCGAGGGCTCCGGGCTGAAGATCGCCCTCACCACCCTCAACACCGGCCGCCTGTCACTGCCCGCGTCCTGCGTGGCGGCCGGCAAGTGGTGCCTGAAGATCGCCCGCGAGTGGTCGGCCGCCCGGGAGCAGTGGGGCAGGCCCGTCGCCCGCCACGAGGCCGTCGGCGCGAAGATCTCCTTCATCGCGGCGACCACCTTCGCGCTCGAAGCCGTCATGGAGCTGTCCAGCCAGATGGCCGACGAGGACCGCAACGACATCCGCATCGAGGGCGCGCTGGCCAAGCTCATCGCGTCCGAGATGGGCTGGATGATGGCCGACGAACTGGTCCAGATCCGCGGCGGCCGCGGCTTCGAGACCGCCGACTCACTCGCCGCCCGCGGCGAACGGGGCGTCCCGGCCGAGCAGTTGCTGCGCGACCTGCGGATCAACCGGATCTTCGAAGGCTCCACGGAGATCATGCACCTGCTGATCGCCCGGGAGGCCGTCGACGCCCACCTGTCGGTCGCCGGGGACCTCATCGACCCCGACAAGGCGCTCGGCGACAAGGCCAGGGCCGGCATGAAGGCGGGCGGCTTCTACGCCCGCTGGCTGCCGAAGCTGGTGGCCGGCCCCGGCCACATCCCCGGTGCCTACTCCTCCTTCCACCCGGCGGGCCACCCCGACCTCGCCGCCCACCTGCGCTACGTCGAGCGCAACGCCCGCAAGCTCGCCCGCTCCACCTTCTACGCCATGTCGCGCTGGCAGGGCCGGATGGAGACCAAGCAGGGCTTCCTGGGCCGCGTCGTCGACATCGGCGCCGAACTGTTCGCCATGAGCGCCAGCTGCGTCCGCGCCGAGATGCTCCGCACCAGGGGCGAGAACGGACGCGAGGCCTACCAGCTCGCCGACGCCTTCTGCCGCCAGTCGCGGATCCGTGTCGAGGAGCTGTTCGGCCGTCTGTGGACCAACACCGACGCCATCGACCGCAAGGTCGTCGACGGGGTCCTGGGCGGCGCCTACACCTGGCTCGAGTCCGGCATCGTCGACCCCTCCAGTGACGGTCCGTGGATCGCCGACACCACCCCGGGCGCCTCCGGCAAGGAGAACGTCCACCGGCCGATCCGCTGACCGGACGGGGAACGCGCCCCCGGCGCGCGGGGCACCGCCTTCGCGGAGGCGGTGCCCCCGCCGTGCCGGCGACCGGACACAATGGGGGGATGACGGACTCTCTCGCCGACCCCCACCTGCGGCTGCCCGGACCGGACGCGGCCGGCGGCGCCCACGACGGCCCCCATGACGGCCCCCGCGACATCGTCGTGCTGGGCTCGACCGGATCAATCGGCACCCAGGCCATCGACGTCGTCCTGCGCAACCCCGACCGCTTCCGGGTGGTGGCCCTGTCCGCCGCGGGCGGCCGGGTCGGGCTCCTCGCCGACCAGGCGCTGCAGCTCGGCGTCCGGGCGGTCGCCGTCGCGGACGAGAACGCGGAGGGACCGCTGCGGGAGGCGCTGGCCGAGCGCTACGGCACCGAGCCCCTGCCCGAGATCCTCGTCGGACCGGACGCCGCGACCGAGCTGGCCGGCCGTCCGTGCCACTCCGTCCTCAACGGCATCACCGGCTCGATCGGGCTGCGCCCGACGCTGGCCGCCCTGGAGGCGGGGCGGGTCCTGATCCTCGCCAACAAGGAGTCGCTGATCGTCGGCGGCCCCCTGGTGAAGGCCGTGGCCAAGCCGGGCCAGATCGTGCCCGTCGACTCCGAGCACTCCGCGCTCTTCCAGGCCCTCATGGGCGGCTCCCGCGCCGAGGTCCGCAAGCTCGTCGTGACCGCCTCAGGCGGCCCCTTCCGCGGCCGCGGCAAGGAGGAGCTGGCCGGGGTCACCCCCGAGCAGGCGCTGGCCCACCCCACCTGGGACATGGGCCCGGTGGTGACGATCAACTCGGCCACCCTGGTGAACAAGGGCCTGGAGGTCATCGAGGCCCACCTGCTCTTCGACATCCCCTTCGACCGCATTGAGGTCGTCGTCCACCCTCAGTCGTATATCCACTCGATGGTGGAATTCACGGATGGCTCCACGCTGGCCCAGGTCAGCCCGCCCGACATGCGGATGCCGATCTCGCTGGGCCTCGGCTGGCCCGAGCGGGTGCCCGACGCCGCGCCCGGGTGCGACTGGACCAAGGCGGCCACGTGGACCTTCCTCCCGCTCGACGACGAGGCGTTCCCGGCGGTGGCGCTCGCGCGCCGCGTCGGTAGCCTCGGGGGTACCGCCCCCGCGGTGTTCAACGCGGCCAACGAGGAGTGCGTGGCCGCGTTCCTCGCGGGCACGCTGCCCTTCACGGGCATCGTGGACACCGTCGCACGGGTGGTCGAGGAGCACGGAACTCCCGCCGAGGGAACCTCCCTCACCGTGGAGGACGTCCTCGAGGCGGAGAACTGGGCGCGGTCCCGTGCCCGGGAACTGGCTGCGGAACAGGCGACGACGGAGGCGGCACACGTATGACGGGACTCATGTGGGGACTGGGAATCGCCGTCTTCCTGGTCGGTCTCCTCTTCTCCATCGCCTGGCACGAGCTCGGCCATCTCTCCACGGCCAAGCTGTTCAAGATCCGGGTGCCGCAGTACATGGTCGGCTTCGGGGCGACCATCTGGTCCCGCCACAAGGGTGAGACCGAGTACGGCATCAAGGCGATCCCGCTGGGCGGCTACATCCGCATGATCGGGATGTTCCCGCCCGGCGACGACGGCCGGGTCGCCGCCCGGTCCACCTCGCCCTTCCGCGGCATGATCGAGGACGCCCGCTCCGCGGCGTACGAGGAGCTGAAGCCCGGCGACGAGACCCGGATGTTCTACACGCGCAAGCCCTGGAAGCGCGTGATCGTCATGTTCGCCGGCCCGTTCATGAACCTGATCCTGGCGTTCGTGCTCTTCCTGACGGTCCTCATGGGCTTCGGCCTGCAGATGCAGACCACCACGGTCGGCGAGGTCTCGGACTGCGTCATCTCCCAGTCCGACACGGCCGCGCTCAAGGCCAAGGACCCCTGCGCCAGCAAGAAGTACCCCGAGACCCCGGCCAAGAAGGCCGGCCTCAGGGCGGGCGACCGGATCGTCGCCTTCAACGGCGTCCGGGTCGACGACAGCCAGTGGTCCGTCCTCCAGCAGGAGATCCGCAAGACCACCGGCCCCGCCACCGTCACCGTGCTCCGCGACGGCAGGACCATCGACCTGCGCGCCGACCTGATCGAGAACAAGGTCACCAAGACCGACGGCAACGGCGGCTACACCGAGGGCCAGTACGTCACCGCCGGCTTCCTCGGCTTCACCCCGGCCAGCGGCGTGATCCGGCTGGACTTCGGCCAGTCCATCGACCGCATGGGCGAGATGGCCCAGAGCGGCGTCGAGTCCCTGGCGGCCCTGCCCTCCAAGGTCCCCGACCTGTGGAACGCCGTCTTCAACGGCGCGGAGCGCAAGCAGGACTCCCCGGTCGGCATGATCGGCGCCGCCCGCATCGGCGGCGAGGTTTTCGCCATGGACATCCCCGCCACCTGGCGGGTGGCGTTCTTCCTCAACCTGCTGGCCGGCATCAACCTCTCGCTCTTCCTCTTCAACATGCTCCCGCTGCTGCCGCTCGACGGCGGTCACATCGCGGGCGCGCTGTGGGAGTCCGTCCGCCGGACCGTCGCCCGGATCTTCCGGCGGCCCGACCCCGGTCCCTTCGACGTGGCGAAGCTGATGCCGGTCGCCTACGTCGTCGCGGGCATCTTCATCTGCTTCACGGCGCTGGTGATGGCCGCGGATCTCATCAATCCGGTGCGTTTGACCTAGGCGCGATGTCGGAGGCGTGGGTGGGGTGACGTAGTCTCGTTCAACGGAGCCCGCCCACGCCGCCGGGACCTCGATCCGCGTACTTTGGGGATGCCACGCACATGACCGCGATTTCGCTCGGGATGCCGTCCGTGCCGATCAAGCTCGCAGACCGCCGCAAGAGCCGCCAGATCCAGGTCGGGTCGGTCGCGGTCGGCGGCGACGCCCCCGTCTCGGTCCAGTCGATGACCACCACCGTCACGGCCGACATCGGTGCGACGCTGCAGCAGATCGCCGAGCTCACCGCGTCCGGCTGCCAGATCGTCCGCGTCGCCTGCCCCTCGCAGGACGACGCCGACGCCCTCGCCACCATCGCCAGGAAGTCGCAGATTCCGGTGATCGCGGACATCCACTTCCAGCCGAAGTACGTGTTCGCGGCGATCGACGCGGGTTGTGCGGCGGTGCGGGTGAACCCGGGCAACATCCGGCAGTTCGACGACAAGGTGAAGGAGATCGCCAAGGCGGCCTCCGACGCCGGCACCCCGATCCGGATCGGGGTGAACGCCGGGTCGCTGGACAAGCGGCTGCTGGAGAAGTACGGCAAGGCCACGCCCGAGGCGCTGGTGGAGTCGGCGCTGTGGGAGTGCTCGCTGTTCGAGGAGCACGGCTTCCGGGACATCAAGATCTCGGTGAAGCACAACGACCCGGTGGTGATGGTCAACGCGTACCGGCTGCTGGCGGCGCAGTGCGACTACCCGCTGCACCTGGGTGTGACGGAGGCGGGTCCGGCGTTCCAGGGGACGATCAAGTCGGCGGTGGCGTTCGGTGCGCTGCTGAGCGAGGGGATCGGTGACACGATCCGGGTGTCGCTGTCGGCGCCTCCTGCCGAGGAGGTCAAGGTCGGCATCCAGATCCTGGAGTCGCTGAACCTGCGGCAGCGCCGGCTGGAGATCGTGTCGTGCCCGTCGTGCGGGCGGGCGCAGGTGGATGTGTACAAGCTGGCGGACCAGGTGACGGCGGGCCTGGAGGGCATGGAGGTTCCGCTGCGGGTCGCGGTGATGGGCTGTGTCGTCAACGGTCCGGGTGAGGCGCGCGAGGCGGACCTGGGGGTGGCCTCGGGCAACGGCAAGGGGCAGATCTTCGTCAAGGGCGAGGTCATCAAGACGGTGCCGGAGTCGAAGATCGTGGAGACCCTCATCGAGGAGGCCATGAAGCTCGCCGAGCAGATGGAGGCCGACGGCGTCACCTCCGGCGAGCCCTCCGTCTCCGTGAGCTGACCCGCACGCCCTCCCCGCATCCCGGACCCCCGCGGTCCGGGATACGGGCGGGCCCGGGCGGAACACGCGTTCGCGAGGTAAGGTTCGGGGACTTCCCCCGACCGCTGCGGCCCGTACGGTGAGGCGCCCCACGTGTTGACGACCACGACGACCAAGGTCATGGAGCCCGGCGAACTCGACGCCGCCCTCGCGGTGCTCGACCGCGACCCGGTGGCCAACGCGTTCGTGGCGTCCCGGGTCGCCGTGGCCGGACTCGACCCCTGGCGCCTCGGCGGCGAGATGTGGGGCTGGTACTCCGGAGGCCGCCTCGAGGCACTCTGCTACGCCGGAGCCAACCTCGTCCCGATCTGCGCCGGTCCCGAGGCCGTCCGCGCCTTCGCCGAGCGGGCACTGCGCGCCGGGCGCCGCTGCTCCTCCATCGTCGGCCCCTCCGCCGCCACCTCCGCACTGTGGTCGCTGCTCGAACCGAGCTGGGGCCCGGCCCGCGAGGTCCGCGCCCACCAGCCGCTGATGGTCACCCGCGCGCTGCCCGCCGCGGTCGAACCCGACCCCCGCGTACGGCGGGTCCGTCGCGACGAGATGGACGTGATCATGCCGGCCTGCGTCGCCATGTTCACCGAGGAGGTCGGCGTCTCCCCGCTCGCCGGCGACGGCGGGCTGATCTACCAGGCGCGCGTCGCCGAACTCGTCGGCGCGGGCCGCTCGTTCGCCCGCATCGAGGACGGCAAGGTCGTCTTCAAGGCGGAGATCGGCGCCGTCACCCGCCACGCCTGCCAGATCCAGGGCGTCTGGGTCGCCCCCGAGTACCGCGGCCGCCGGCTGTCCGAGACCGGCATGGCCGCGGTCCTGCACTACGCGCTGCGCGACGTGGCCCCCGTGGCCAGCCTCTACGTCAACGACTTCAACGCACCGGCGCGGGCGGCCTACCACCGCGTCGGCTTCACCGAGGTCGGCGCCTTCATGAGCGTCCTGTTCTAGTAGTGTCGCCGCCCATGGAGGACGTGGCGATCGAGCCGATCGACCTGGCGGCACGGGTGGACGAGGCACTGGCCGTCCAGGCGGTCGCCTTCGGCCTGGGCGCGGAGGAGGTCGCCATCCGGCGGCAGATCGTGCTGCGGCACCTCTGCTTCCCCGGCGTCCGCGCGCTCGGCGCCCTCACCCCCGACGGACGGCTCACCGGCTTCGTGTACGGCATGCCCAACAGCCGCACCCACTGGTGGTCCACGGTCGTCGAGCCCTACCTGCGGCGCACCGGAACCGACGAGTGGCTCGACGACTCCTTCACCATCACCGAGCTGCACGTCCACCCCGACTTCCAGGGCCGCGGCATCGGCCGCACCCTCATCACCACCATCACCGACGGCGCGGAGGAGCCCCGCAGCATCCTGTCCGCCATCGACACCGAGAGCCGGGCCCGGCGGCTCTACCGCGCCCTCGGCTACACCGACCTGGCCCGCCCCGTGCACTTCCCCAGCGCGGCCAGCCCCTACGCGGTCATGGGCGCCCCGCTCCCGCTCGTGCGGTAAACGCGTTTCCGGCAGCGCCCCACGGCTCGATATCCTCGGCGGAACGGTACGAAACCCCCTGGAGAGCCCCATGGTCCTGCGCATGTCCCGGCTGATGCTCAAGACGCTGCGCGACGACCCGGCCGATGCCGAGACCGCGAGCCACAAGCTGCTGGTCCGGGCCGGATACGTCCGCCGCTCATCGGCGGGGGTGTGGACCTGGCTGCCGCTCGGCAAGCGCGTGCTGGAGAACGTCGCCCGCGTCGTCCGCGAGGAGATGGACGCCATCGGCGGCCAGGAGGTCCTGCTGCCCGCGTTGCTCCCGAGGGAGAACTACGAGGTCACCGGGCGCGCCGGCGAGTACGGCGACCTGCTCTTCCAGCTCCGCGACCGCAAGGGCGCGGACTATGTGCTCGGGCCCACTCACGAGGAGATCTTCACCCAGGTGGTGAAGGACCAGTGCACGTCCTACAAGGACCTGCCGGTGATCCTCTACCAGATCCAGACCAAGTACCGCGACGAGGCCCGGCCCCGGTCCGGAGTGCTGCGCGGCCGCGAGTTCCAGATGAAGGACTCGTACTCCTTCGACACCACCGACGAGGGCCTCGCCGAGGCCTACCGGCTGCACCGCCAGGCCTACATCAAGATCTTCTCGCGGCTCGGCTTCGACTACCGCATCGTCTCCGCCGTCTCCGGCGCGATGGGCGGCTCGGCCTCCGAGGAGTTCCTCGCCCCCGCCGGGGCCGGCGAGGACACCTTCGTGGACTGCCCCGCGTGCGACTACGCGGCCAACACCGAGGCCGTCACCACCGTGGTGCCCCCGGTCGAGGGCGCCGACCACCCGCCGCTGGAGGAGGTCGACACCCCCGACACCCCCACCATCGAGACCCTCGCGGCCCACCTCGGTGTGCCGGCCTCGGCCACGCTGAAGAACCTGCTCGTCAAGGTCGACGGCGAGATCGTCGCCGTCGGCGTCCCCGGCGACCGCGAGGTCGACCTCGGCAAGCTCGCCGAGCACCTCGCGCCCGCCGAGGTCGAACTCGTCACCGCCGAGGACTTCACCGGCCGTCCCGACCTCGTCCGCGGCTACGTCGGCCCGCAGGGCCTCACCGGCGTCCGCTACCTCGCCGACCCGCGCGTCGCCCGCGGCACGGCCTGGGTCACCGGCGCCAACAAGCCCGACACGCACGCCCGCAACGTCGTCTGCGGCCGCGACTTCGAGGTCGACGAGTACCTCGACGTCGTCACCGTCGAGCCCGGCGACCCCTGCCCGCGCTGCGGCGCCGGCCTCAAGCTGGACCGGGCCATCGAGATCGGCCACATCTTCCAGCTGGGCCGCAAGTACGCCGACGCCTTCGGGCTCGACGTCCTCGGCCAGAACGGCAAGCCGGCCCGGGTCACCATGGGCTCCTACGGCATCGGCGTCTCCCGCGCCGTCGCCGCGCTCGCCGAGCAGACCGCCGACGGGCAGGGCCTGTGCTGGCCGCGCGAGGTCGCTCCTGCCGACGTCCACGTGGTGGCGGCCGGCAAGGCGCTGCAGACGGAGCTGGCCCTCGAGGTCGCGGAGAAGCTGCACGCCGCCGGGGTCCGGGTCATCGTCGACGACCGCGCGGGCGTCTCGCCGGGCGTGAAGTTCACCGACGCGGAGCTGCTCGGGGTGCCGACGATTCTTGTCGTGGGGCGGGGGGCGGCGGACGGGGTCGTCGAGGTCAAGGACCGCCGGTCCGGGGAGCGGGAGGAGCTTTCGGTGGGGGACGCGGTTTCCCGCCTTTCCGCGTAGCGGGTGCGGGTGGGTTGTGGTTGCGGCGCGTTGTTGTGTGCGGGTTGTTTTGCGCCTGCGGCGGGCTGTCCCCCGCCCTCCCGCCCTCCCCCAGCCTTCGGCCGGGGGGACCCCCATCCGGCGCGGTTGGTGCGGGCCTGCGCGCGTGCGTGGTGGGCCGGGGGCGGGGCCTCCGGGCTGGGCATTCTGTACCGCATATTTATGTGCATGGCGGGCACCTGCGCTCGGTGCCCCGGGTGCCGCACAACAAATACACGTCAGCGTCCAGAACGCCCACCCTCCCCCAGCCTTCGGCCGGGGGTGCCCCCACCTCCCCCGCCCCCTCCGTATCGTTCGGCGACCAACGGCCGGTGGGGGGCGATGGGGCCCGCCACTCCCCGCATCGCAGGGAACTGCCCCCCGCAGGGGTCTTCCGGCCGCAGGCCGAACAACGCTGCGCGCACCGGAGGGCAGGGGAGTGGCGTACCCCTGCCCTCCGGTGAGCGGCCGAGCCGGCACTGGCATCGGCCCGAGTTCCTAGAAAGCCCCTCCGGACCACGCCTGACGCCGTGGGGTTCGGCAAGACGCGTGCGGCAACCCGGACCGCCTCTTCACCCCCCTCCGGCCGTCAGCCGCCTGACGATACGGAGGGGGCGGGGGAGTTGGGGGCACCCCCGGCCGAAGGCTGGGGGAGGGCGGGAGGGCGGGGGATGCCCGCCGCAGGCGCGAGCGACCCGCACACGACAACCGGGCAGCCCGGCGCAGCGGCCCGCACGCGCAAACAGCCCCGCACGCGACAACCGGCCGCTGGGGAACCCAACCGCAGGGGCAACGTACCCGCACATGACGCCCGGGCAGCCCGGCGCAGCCGCCCGCAGGCGCAAACAAACCCGCACACGGCAACCGGCCGCAGGGGCAACGCGCCCGCACATGACAACCGGGCGGCCCGGCGCAGCCGCCCGGAGCCACGACGGTGCCGCACACGACGACCGGGCCGCACGACGACACCCCGGTCGGAACTACAGCCAGCTCGCGAACTCCAGGTGCAGCTCCCCCGATTCGCGGTCTCCGACCGCCAACGCCCACACGCCCGCCTCGACCGCACGGAACAGCGCCCACCCGCGGACCCGGTCCCGGTCGACGTCGAGGGAGTCGGAGAGCTTGGCGACCCTGCGCCGGGCCGCGGACTGGGACCCGGGCGTGGCGACCAGCGTCTCGAGGCGGTCGCGGACGAGCCACGCCAGGTCGTACGCGGGCTCGCCCGCGACCGGCTTGGGGTCGATGGCCAGCCACGGCACCCGGTCCGCGGCGAGCACGTTGCCGTGGTGGTAGTCGCCGTGCAGCAGTACGGCCTCGCCCGGGGCGGCCGCGCAGAGTCCGTCGCGGACCGCGAGGGCCTCGTCGACCAGGGCGCGGGCCTCCTCCGGGACGTACGGCTGCCCGCGCCGCTCCCGCAGTGCCGCCGCCAGGCGTGCCGTGTGCTCGGCGACCGGCGTGAACGGATGCCCCTCACCCGGGGGGACCCAGAGCCGCCGCAGGGTGGCGCACGCCTCCAGCATCGCCTTCTGCTCGGGCAGCGAGCGCAGCGACACGTCGCTGTGGAGGCGCTCCAACAGGAGCGCCCCCGCGGCGGGTTCGGCCCGCAGCAGGCGGACCGCGCCGCGGCCGTCCCAGTGGGCGAGCGCGGCGTGCTCGTGCCGGGTCTCGTCCGTGACGAGGCCGACCTTGAGGGTCGCGGGGGTGTCGTCGGCCTGCCGTACGAGGACGACCATGCTGATCTGGCCGCCGGGGGAGAGCACCCGCTCGGGCCGCAGTTCCCAGCGCGCGAGGAGGTCCGCGACGCGCTGGGGGAGGCCGGCGAGCCAGGCGCGGCCCGCCTCGCCCTCCCAGGCGCTGACCGTGCGGACCAGCCGCTCGGGCGGTTCCAGGTGCTGGGGCTGTGGTGCCGAGACCATGCGTGGGTACGTCCCTCCTGGTGCTAAACCTTCTCCGCGGCTGTCCGCGCGCGTTCGGCCAGCCCCGGGAAGGCTACGCTCCCCCCGCGCCAGCGCACGGCGCGGACCGCCGCCTCGCGCAGCGCGTCGGCCGCCTCGCGGCGCAGATCGGTGTCGGCGGCACGCACGAGGTCCGCGTACACCCCGGCGACCCGGTCCTCCAGTTCCGCGGCGAGCCGCACCGCCGCCGGACCGTCCGGCACCTCGAACGGCAGGGCGTACGCGGGCTCTGCGGCGACGGGTTCGCCGCCGAGGTCGCCGACGGTGCGGCGCAGCGTGTCGCGGCGGGCGCGGTGCGCGTCGTACGCCTGCTGGGCCTGCCCGCCCAGTTCGCCGCCGACGCGGGCGCCGACGATGCCGTAGCCGTACACCGCCGCGTGCTCGGCGGAGAGTGCGGCCTGGACGGCCTTGAGCAGCGCTTGCTGTGCCATGGGTCGGGTCAGTGCTCCTTGAGCAGCAGGACGTGCCCGGCGCCGCAGGCGGCCACCGAGGCGAGCAGGCGGGCGAGTTCGGGCGGCGCGTCCAGGAGCGCGGCGGCCCGGGCGTCGCAGAGCGCGCGCTCGGCCGCCGCCAGCGCGGACAGCGCGTCCCCGGCCCGCGCGGGGACGGAGGGCGGGGCCGACGGCGACGGGGAGAGCGACGGCGAAGGCGCGGCGGACGGCGACGCCGCCCGCCCGTTCGAGGCGAACGCCGCGGCGTGACCGGCCACTTCGGCCCGCAGCGGCCGCAGCCGCGCACCCAGGTCCGGGTGCGCCGCGAGTGTGGCGTCGTACCGCGCGAGCAGTGCCGCGCTGTCCCGGGCGGCCCGCCTGCGCAGCGCCACGTTCGCGTCGGCGGACGGCGAGCCCTTCGCGGAGGTCCCCTGCGGCCGTGTCCCGTCGGAGCATCCGCCGAGCAGTCCGGCCACGGCCGGCAGGACGAGGGCGGCGCGGACCGCGCGCCGGCGGGGAATGTTGCTGAGCGGCACAGTGCCCCTTCCCGTGATCACCTGACGTGAGGGTACCCGCGCGGCGCCCGACGGCCGTGACGGCGCCCTCCGCGGCGCCGAATCGTCGATCCGGGACCTGAACCGATAGGCTTTGGCCCGACACGCGACCTTCCATCACAACAGCACACGCGGCCGAGGAGTCACCCGGATGAGCACCACCCAGAGCGAGAGGCTGCGCGCGCTGCTCGAGCCGCTCGTCGTGAAGACGGGGCTCGAACTGGAAGAGGTCAAGGTGACGGCCGCGGGCAGCCGCCGGCAGCTCCAGGTGATCGTGGACTCCGACGAGGGTGCCCCGTTGGACACGATCGCCGAGCTGAGCCGGGAGATCTCGCAGGTACTCGACGACGCCGACGCCATGGGCGGGGCGGCGTACCTGCTGGAGGTCTCCTCGCCGGGTCTGGACCGCCCGCTCACCGAGCCGCGCCACTTCCGGCGCAACGAGGGCCGGCTGGTCAAGCTGACGACGTCCGGCGGCGAGCAGTTGGTCGCGCGGATCCTCGCGGTCGACGAGGAAGGGCTCGACCTGGAGGTCCCGGGTGTCAAGGGACGCAAGCCCAAGCCCGCCCGTGTCGCCTTCGGCGAGATCGCCAAGGCACGGGTGGAGATCGAATTCAGTCGCAAGGACCCGGCCGGTGCCGATACTGACGGCGACGAGAGCACTGAGGAGGCGTAGCCGTGGACATCGACATGAGTGCCCTGCGGGGTCTGGTCCGGGAGAAGGAGATCTCCTTCGACCTGCTGGTCGAGGCGATCGAGTCGGCGCTCCTCATCGCGTACCACCGCGAGCCGGGCAGCCGCCGCAACGCGCGTGTGCAGCTTGACCGTACGAACGGTCATGTCACCGTGTGGGCCAAGGAGGACCCGTCGGAGACCCCCGAGGGCTCCGAGGCCCGGGAGTTCGACGACACGCCCAGCGGCTTCGGGCGGATCGCCGCGACCACGGCCAAGCAGGTCATCCTGCAGCGGCTGCGGGACGCGGAGGAGGAGATCACCTTCGGCGAGTACGCCGGCCGCGAGGGCGACATCGTCACCGGTGTGGTCCAGCAGGGCAAGGACCCCAAGAACGTGCTGGTGGACATCGGCAAGCTCGAGGCGATCCTGCCCGTGCAGGAGCAGGTGCCGGGCGAGGACTACAAGCACGGCACGCGCCTGCGCTCGTACGTCGTCCGGGTGGCCAAGGGTGTGCGCGGTCCGTCGGTGACACTCTCGCGGACCCACCCCAACCTGGTGAAGAAGCTCTTCGCGCTGGAGGTCCCGGAGATCGCGGACGGTTCCGTCGAGATCTCCGCCATCGCCCGCGAGGCCGGCCACCGCACGAAGATCGCCGTCCGTTCCGGCCGCTCGGGCCTGAACGCCAAGGGCGCCTGCATCGGCCCGATGGGCGCCCGGGTGCGCGCCGTGATGGCCGAGCTGAACGGCGAGAAGATCGACATCGTCGACTGGTCGGACGACCCGGCGGAGATGGTAGCCAACGCCCTGTCACCCGCTCGGGTGAGCAAGGTGGAGATCGTCGACATGGGCGCCCGCTCCGCGCGGGTGACCGTGCCGGACTACCAGCTGTCGCTGGCGATCGGCAAGGAAGGGCAGAACGCCCGCCTGGCCGCACGGCTCACGGGCTGGCGGATCGACATCCGGCCCGACACCGAGCAGGTGGAGCAGTAGCACCCGCGGGTGACCGAGGAACAACCGTGCGTCGAATAACCCGGAGGGGTGAGGTCGGCGCGGGGAGGTAGACTAAGGATGTCTGGCCGGACGCATGGCCCAGCACGCCCGGAGCGCACGTGCATCGGGTGCAGGGAGCGAGCGGCCAAGCGCGATCTGCTGCGTGTGGCGGTGGTCGGGGAGTCATGTGTCCCCGATCTTCGCGGTACGCTGCCCGGTCGGGGTGCCTATGTGCACCCCGACACCGTCTGTCTCGACCTGGCGGTCCGCCGCCGGGCGTTCCCACGGGCCTTCCGGGCCAGGGAAACGCTGGACACCGCGGATCTTCGCGGTTACGTCGAGCAGGCACACCGTGAGTAGGCAGGAAGACCGTACGGGCGACCGTGCGGTCAGTACCCCGCGAGTTGGAAGTAGGTCGAGATTGCGATGAGCACTCGATGAGCACGCGATGAGTACGCCCATGAAGTAGCGACGGTCCGGCGGACGACCACCCCGGACCTCATGAAGGAGCGAAGTGGCTAAGGTCCGGGTATACGAACTCGCCAAGGAGTTCGGAGTTGAGAGCAAGGTCGTCATGGCCAAGCTCCAAGAACTTGGTGAATTCGTCCGTTCGGCGTCCTCGACGATCGAGGCGCCGGTTGTTCGCAAGCTGACTGACGCACTGCAGGGTTCCGGCGGCGGTTCCGCCTCGAAGCCCTCGGCTGCCAGGCCCGCGGCGCCGCGCAAGGCTGCGCCCGCAAAGCCGTCCACCCCCACTCCGGGTGCGTCGGCCCGTCCCGCTGCCCCGGCCCCGAAGCCGGCCGCGGGACCTGCCCCCATTGCCAAGCCCGCCGGTGGCGCGCCCACGCCGGGCCCGCGCCCGACCCCGGGTCCCAAGCCGGCCCCGGCCAAGCCCGCGCCGGTCACCCCGGTGCCGCAGGCGGAGTTCTCCGCCCCGCCGGCCCCCGCCCCGGCCCAGGAGCGTCCGGCTCAGGAGCGTCCGGCTCAGGAGCGTCCGGCCCAGGCCGAGCGTCCCGCCCAGGAGCGTCCCGCCGCCGGCCGTCCCGGCGCCCCGGGCCCGCGTCCCGGCGCCCGTCCGGCCGGTCCCGGCCAGCGCGACGGCGGCCGTGGCCAGGGTGGCCCCGGTGCCCCGCGCCCCGGCGGCGAGCGTGCGCCCCGTCCGGGTGGTGACCGCGCGGCCCGTCCGGCCGGTCCCCGTCCGGGCAACAACCCCTTCACCTCCGGTTCCACCGGCATGCCGCGCCTGCAGGCGCCGCGTCCCGCCGGCGGTCCCGGTCAGTCCGGTCCGCGCCCCGGTGGCGCTCCGGGCGCGGCCGGTCCGCGTCCCGGCGGCGCTCCCCGCCCCGGCGGCGGCGCTCCCGGCGGTCCGCGTCCGACCCCGGGCGGCATGCCCCGTCCGCAGGGCGGCGGCCCCCGTCCGAACCCCGGCATGATGCCGCAGCGTCCCGCTGCCGGCGGTGCCCCGGGTCGTCCGGGCGGTCCCGGTCGTCCCGGCGGCGGCCCCGGCGCGCGTCCCGGCGGCGGCGCAGGCCGTCCCGGCGGCGGTGGCTTCGCCGGTCGTCCCGGCGGCGGTGGCGGTGCAGGCCGTCCCGGTGGCGGCGGCGGCTTCGGCGGCCCGCGTCCCGGTGGCGGCGCCGGCGGTGGCGGCGGCGGTGGCTTCGCCGGTCGTCCCGGTGGTGGCGGCTTCGGCGGTCGTCCCGGTGGTCCGGGTGGCCGCGGTGGAACACAGGGTGCCTTCGGCCGTGGCCCCGGTGGCCGTCCGGCCCGTGGTCGCAAGTCGAAGCGCGCGAAGCGCCAGGAGTACGAGGCCATGCAGGCCCCGTCCGTGGGCGGCGTGCTGCTGCCCCGCGGCAACGGCGACACCGTGCGCCTCTCTCGTGGCGCCTCGCTGACCGACTTCGCCGAGAAGATCGGCGCCAACCCGGCGTCGCTCGTCCAGGTGATGCTCAACCTCGGCGAGATGGTCACCGCGACCCAGTCCGTCTCCGACGACACGCTGCAGCTGCTCGCCGACGAGATGAACTACACCCTCCAGATCGTCAGCCCGGAGGAGGAGGACCGCGAGCTGCTCGAGTCCTTCGACATCGAGTTCGGCGAGAACGAGGGCGGCGAGGAAGCGCTCGTCGCGCGTCCGCCGGTCGTGACCGTCATGGGTCACGTCGACCACGGCAAGACCCGCCTTCTCGACGCGATCCGCAAGACCAACGTGGTCGCGGGCGAGGCCGGCGGCATCACCCAGCACATCGGTGCCTACCAGGTGGCCACCGAGGTCAACGGCGAGCACCGGGCCATCACCTTCATCGACACCCCCGGTCACGAGGCGTTCACCGCCATGCGTGCCCGTGGTGCCAAGTCCACCGACATCGCGATCCTCGTGGTGGCGGCGAACGACGGCGTGATGCCCCAGACGATCGAGGCGCTGAACCACGCCAAGGCGGCCGACGTGCCGATCGTGGTCGCGGTCAACAAGATCGACGTCGAGGGCGCCGACCCGACGAAGGTGCGCGGTCAGCTGACCGAGTTCGGCCTGGTGGCCGAGGAGTACGGCGGCGAGACGATGTTCGTCGACATCTCCGCCAAGCAGGGCCTGAACATCGACAGCCTCCTGGAGGCCGTGGTCCTGACCGCGGACGCCGCGCTCGACCTGCGCGCCAACCCGGAGCAGGACGCCCAGGGCATCGCGATCGAGGCCCACCTCGACCGCGGCCGCGGCGCCGTGGCGACCGTCCTGGTCCAGCGCGGCACCCTGCGGGTCGGCGACACCATGGTGGTCGGCGACGCGTACGGCCGTGTCCGGGCGATGCTCGACGACACCGGCAACACCGTCGACGAGGCGGGCCCCTCGACCCCGGTCCTGGTGCTCGGTCTGACGAACGTGCCGGGTGCCGGCGACAACTTCCTGGTGGTCGACGAGGACCGTACGGCCCGGCAGATCGCCGAGAAGCGTGCCGCCCGCGAGCGGAACGCGGCCTTCGCCAAGTCCCGCCGCCGGGTCAGCCTGGAGGACCTGGACAAGGTGCTCAAGGCCGGCGAGGTCCAGCAGCTCAACCTCATCATCAAGGGCGACGCGTCCGGTTCGGTCGAGGCCCTGGAGTCCTCGCTGCTCCAGCTCGACGTCGGCGAGGACGTGGACCTGCGTATCCTCCACCGGGGTGTCGGTGCGGTCACCGAGACCGACGTCACCCTGGCGGCGGGCTCCGACGCGATCATCATCGGCTTCAACGTGCGGGCCGAGGGCCGCGCCACGTCGCTGGCCGAGCGTGAGGGCGTCGACGTCCGCTACTACTCGGTGATCTACCAGGTCATCGACGAGATCGAGGCCGCGCTCAAGGGCATGCTCAAGCCCGAGTACGAGGAGGTGGAGCTCGGCACCGCCGAGATCCGCGAGGTCTTCCGCTCCTCCAAGCTCGGCAACATCGCCGGTGTGCTCATCCGCTCCGGCGAGGTCAAGCGCAACACCAAGGCGCGCCTGCTGCGCGACGGCAAGGTCGTCGCGGAGAACCTCAACATCGAGGGTCTGCGGCGCTTCAAGGACGACGTCACCGAGATTCGTGAAGGTTTCGAGGGCGGTATCAACCTCGGCAACTACAACGACATCAAGATCGACGATGTCATCGCGACCTACGAGATGCGCGAGAAGCCTCGCGTCTGATCGGGGTACACCTGACCGGGGCCGGTTGGCGGAGCGTAAATTCCGTCGATCGGCCCCGGCCGTTGCCTTTACTGTGGTGATTGCTGTTCACGGTGTTCGCACCGTTCACGACGAGGCCCCACAGGTCGGCTTGACCTGATACCCATGTATGTAGGGACGCTGTCCTTCGACCTGCTTCTCGGCGACGTCCGCTCGCTGAAGGAGAAGCGGTCCGTCATCCGGCCGATCGTGGCCGAGCTCCACCGCAAGTTCGCGGTGAGCGTCGCCGAGGTCGACCACCACGACCTCTACCGCAGAGCCGAGATCGGCGTGGCGGTCGTGTCCGGGGACCCCGGGCACATCAAGGACGTCCTCGGACGCTGCGAGCGCTGGATGGCCTCGCGTCCCGAGGTGGACCTGCTGTCGGCGCGACAGCGGGTGCACGGGGACGACGACTGACACTCACGTACCGAAGCGTGATGAGAAGAGAGAAGAGCACGCATGACCGACACCGCGCGGGCGCGCAAGCTGGCGGACCGCATCCGGGTCGTGGTCGCGGAGACGCTCCAGAGGCGGATCAAGGACCCGCGGCTGGGCTATGTGACGATCACGGACACCCGGGTCACCGGTGACCTGCGGGAGGCGACCGTCTTCTACACGGTCTTCGGCGACGACGAGGAGCGCGCCGCCTCGGCGGCGGCGCTGGAGAGCGCCAAGGGCGTCCTCCGCTCGGAGGTCGGGCGGCAGACCGGCGTGCGCTTCACGCCCACCCTGACATTCGTGGCCGACGCGGTCCCGGAGAACGCGCGCACGATCGAGGACCTGCTCGCCAAGGCCCGCGAGGCCGACGAGGAGGTCCGCAAGACCGCCACGGACGCCTCCTACGCTGGCGAAGCCGACCCCTACCGCAAGCCGGCGGAGGACGAGGACGCCGACGCCGACGGCGACGACGAGGCGGAGGACGGCGCCCGATGAAGGACGGGCTTGTCATCGTCGACAAGCCGGGCGGGATGACCTCGCACGACATCGTGGCCCGGCTGCGCAGGCTGGCCGGGACGCGGCGCGTGGGGCACGCCGGCACGCTCGACCCCATGGCCACCGGCGTCCTCGTCATCGGCGTCGAGAAGGCCACCCGGCTGCTCGGGCACCTCGCGCTCACGCGCAAGGAGTACGAGGCGACCATCCGGCTCGGCCAGAGCACGATCACCGACGACGCGGAGGGCGAGGTCACGGCCTCGGTCCCCGCGGGCGCAGTCACCCGCGAGGCCATCGACGCGGGCATCGTGCCGCTGACCGGGGACATCATGCAGGTGCCGTCGAAGGTGAGCGCGATCAAGGTCAACGGGGTCCGTTCGTACGCCCGCGTGCGCGGCGGCGAGGACTTCGAGCTTCCGGCGCGGCCGGTGACGGTCTCGGCGTTCGCGGTACGGGGCGTCCGGCACGTGCGGCACGACGGCGGTGACGTGGTCGACGTCGACGTCACCGTCGAGTGCTCCTCCGGCACGTACATCCGGGCCCTCGCCCGCGACCTGGGCGCCGGCCTCGGCGTCGGCGGCCACCTCACCGCGCTGCGGCGCACCCGTGTCGGGCCCTACGGGGCCGATATCGCCCGCACGCTGGAGCAGCTCACGGACGCGTTCGCGGTGCTGCCCATCGCGGAGGCCGCGGCGGCGGCGTTCCCCCGGTGGGACGTGGACGACCGCCAGGCGCGACTGCTGGGCAACGGGGTGCGGCTGGACGCGCCGCCGTCGCTGGGGGCGGTGCCCACGGCGGTGTTCGGGCCGGAGGGGGAGTTCTTGGCGCTGGTGGAAGGGCGGGAGGGGCAGGCGAGGATTCTCGCCAACCTCGGCTGAGTGGCGGTGCGGGTGGGTTGTGGTTGCGGCGCGTTGCTCGTGTGCGGGTTGTTTTGCGCCTGCGGCGGGCGGTTCCCCCGCCCGCCCTCCCTCCCCCAGCCTTCGGCCGGGGGGACCCCCATCCGGCGCGGTTGGTGCGGGCCTCGCGCGTGCGTGGTGGGCCGGGGTCGGGGCCTCCGGGGCTGGGCATTCTGTACCGCATATTCATGTGCATGGCGGGCACCTGCTCTTGCCGCCCCGGGTGCCGCACAACAAGTACCGCCCGCCATGCACGTAGATAACCCAGTCCAGGACGTGCAGCCCCGGGAGGCCCCGCCCCCGGCCCACCCCGCGCGCGCGTAGGCCCGCACCAGCCATCCGGGGCAATCGGGAGGGCGGGCGGGGGATGCCCGCCGCAGGCGCAAACAACCCGCACACGACAATGGGCCGCTCACCCTTCCGCCGGCATCAGCACGAGCGCGCCGGGATGGCCGTGGGCGGGTAAGGCGCGTGCGGGGACCCGGACCGCCTCCTCACCGCCCTCCGGCCGTCAGGCGCCCGACGATACGGAGGGGGCGGGGGAGGTGGGGGCACACCCTCGGCCGAGGGCTCGGGGAGGGAGGGCGGGGGATGCCCGCCGCAGGCGCAAACGACCCGCACACAACAACCGGGCTGCGAGAGGCGCACCCCCGGGTGCGAACGCACCGCGTGCACGCGGCGACACGGGGTGCCCCGGACGACTTCGGGGGCAACCGTGAAGCGCGGGCCCTCCCCCCTGGCGGCCCGCGCTGCACGATCCCCCTCCCCCCGTCCCTATCCACCCCGCAAGATCGATTCACTCCAACGGGCAGGCGCTCGGAGTGAAGAGAGGGAGCGCTTGGGGGCGCTTTCGACGTGGGATCTGTTCTGTCGATCAACGGACGTCTACGGTCGAAACGGGCGCTGTGGCGGGGAGGTGCGCAGATGGCGGTGCTGCCCGCCGATGTTGACAGGGCGCTGGTGCGCGTCCGTGACCTGGCCGGACGGCCGCGGGGGACGGGGTTCCTCGTCGAGGCGCGGGACGGGCGCGGGACGCTCGTGACGAGCCATGAGGCCGTGGACGGACTCGTGCGGCTCGTGCTGCACGCGCACGGGGAACAGACGACCCTCGTCGAGGCGCACGCGATCACGCCGCTGCCGGAGCTGGGGCTCGCGCTCGTGGCGACGGAGGGGCTGGACGTACCGCCGCTGCCCGTGGCCGGGTTCGAGCGGAGCACGGGGCCCGGGCGGGCGGTGCGGCTGCGCGGCACGGGCTGGGTGGAGGCCGCGATCGCGGGGACGGCGCCGGTGACGTACACCGCGACGGACCGCTTCCACCTGCTCGACGCGGCGTACGAGCTCGCCGGCGCGCGCGGGGACGACGAGCCGCTGCGCGCGGTCGCCTCGGGGGAGCCGGTGATCGACGCGGAGACCGGTGCCGTGCACGGTGTCGTCGTGACCGCGCTGCACGCGGGTCGGCGCGCGGGCGGATTCGCGGTGCCGTTGCGGGCGCCCGCGCCGGGCGGGGCGCTCGGGGAGGCGCTGGCGCGCAACGCGGCGACCGTGCCCGCGTACGGGCCGCACCTGAACATCGCCGGGGCGCTGCAGCTGACCGGGACCTCCGTCGCTTCCGCGGCCCGGCCGCGGGCCTGGCGCGAGGCCGTCGTGCGCCCGGACGCGGAGGCGGAGCTGGCGCGTTTCACGGGGGAGGGGTGCGCCCCCGTGCTCGGGCTGGTGGGCGCCCCCGGCAGCGGCCGTACGACCGAGCTGGAGGCGCTGGCAGCGCGGCGTGCCGCGGGCCCGGACCCGGCGCCTACGGTGTGGCTGCGTGGGGCCGAACTCCGCGCGGACGAGGCGGGGTTGAGGGAGGCCGTGGAGCGGGCGCTGGCCGCCGCGGGGCGCATCGTGCACGCCGGGACGGCGCCGGAGCGCGCACCGGCCGACGCGTCGCCCGATGCCGTCGCCCGCCTGGCGCGCGCCGTGGGGCGACCGCTGCTCGTCGTGCTGGACGCTCCCGAGGAGATGCCGCCGCTGCTCGCCCACGCGCTGCCCGAGTGGAGCGCGGAGACGGCGCGCTGGCTGCGCTCCGCCGGGGCGCGGCTGATCGTGGCGTGCCGCCCCGAGTACTGGGAGCAGGCCGGCGCGCTCTTCCCGCCCGGTCTGCTCCACGACGCCGGCACCCCGCCGGGTGCACGGGCGCTGCCCGCGTGCCTGCGCCTCGGCGCCCTGCCGGAGGAGCCCGCGCGGCTCGTCCGGGAGCGCCACGGGCTGCCCGCCGGTGTCCTCGCCGAGCAGGACGCGGCGCACCCGCTGGTGCTGCGGCTGCTGGCGGAGGTCCGGGACGCAGGCGGCGGTCTCATGGGACGGCCGGGCCGTACGGAGGTCTTCGCGGCCCATCTGGACCTGCTGTGCCTGCGGATCGCGGGCCGCATCGCGGCCGCCACGGCCCCCGCGCGGCCGACGGAGGTACGGCGGCTCGCCGCGCGGGTCGCCGGGCAGGCGCACGAGGCGGCCCGGCGCTGCCTGGGCACCGGGCAGGGGGAACTGGACCGGGCGTCCTTCGAGGAGCTGTTCCCGTGGCGCGCCGGCTGGGCGGCCGCGGTGCTCACGGAGGGGCTCGTGGTGCCGGCCGGCGCCGGGTACCGCTTCGCGCACGAGGAGTTCGGCGAGTGGCTGCAGGGCTGCCAACTCGACCTGGACGGGGCGCTGTACGCCCTCGTCCACCGCTGGTCGACCGCTGACCGGGACGGCTGCGCCGACGCCCCCGTACGGCTGCCCGCCCGGGCCGCTGCGCGGCCGCGGCACCGCGCCGTGCCGCCGGTGCCGCCCGCACCGCCGCTCGCCCCGCCCTCCGCGCCGCGCTGTCTTCCCGTGCCGCGGCACCGCATCGGCCCCGTCGTGCAGGCTCTGCTGCTCACGGCCCGCCGCTCGGGGCCGGAGACCCTCGCGCGCCGGCTGCGGCAACTGGTCCTCGTGCTCGACCGCGACGCCGCCGCGCCCGTTCTGCTGGACGGGGTGCCCCGGCCGCGCGGCGGGGGCGACGACGCGGGGCGTGCGGCGGCCCGGCGTGCCGACGCGGTGTGGTGGGCGGCGCACCTGCTGGGCGAGACCCTGCTCGGGGTGCCGGACGCGACGCCGTACCGTGACGTGCTGCGGCTGCTGGCGGAACGCGTCACCGCCCGCTCGATCGAGGCCGGGGGCTTCCACGAGGGCGCGGGTCTGGGGGAGTTCGGGCCGTGGTTCTGGCGGCGGCTGCGGCTCCCGCCGGAGGAGCGCCTGGCGCTGCTGCGGCTGCTGCTACCCGCCGACGGGCCGCCGCGCGCCGCGGACGGCACGCGGGAGCGGTTCCTGACGGCGGCCGGCGAGGTGCTGACCGGGGCGCCGCGGCCGTCGCTGCCCGCGCTGTGCGACTGGTTCACCGACGAACGGCTGCTGCAGTCCGGGCCCTGCGGCCCCCGGCCGACGGTCGCCACCGCGGCGCAGGCCCTGCTCCACACCCACCGGCGGCAGGCGGTGGACGACCTCGCCGAGGCGCTGGCCGCCACCGACCACGCCCGGGCCCGGGAACTGCTGGCGGCCCTCGCCGAGGACGAACCGTCCGCAGTGTGCCGCGCCGTCGACCGCTGGGCCCACGACGACCGGCCGGAACGGCACACCGCCGCGGCCACCTACGGCCTGCTGGCCGCCCCGCACGCCGTGCTCGCCGCCGACCGCGAGCTGCTGCGCTACGCGGCCCTCGCGATCCTGGCCAGACCGGCCGACCGCGCCCTGCACGGAGCCGCGCTCGGCCTCCTGGTGCGGGATCCGGCGACCCGCTCGCTCCATCTGCGCGCCGCCCTGGACGGCTTCGTGGCGGGCGATCCGCTGCTGCCCGCATCGGCGCTCGCCGCGGCCCTGCCCACGCATCCGGAGCAGGTGCTCGCCGCCTTCCACTCCCGCCTGCGCGAACCCGGCCCCGGCGTCGCCGAGGTCCTGCGCGAGCTGGCCGAGGTGTCCACCCCGGCGCTGTCCCGCCGCGCCGCCGCCCTGGTGTGGGACCACCTCGGTCACCGCCCGGAGGACGCCCGGCACGCGGCGGCCTACCTCGACCGCCGCCTGGAGCACGGCCCGGCCGCCCGCGCGGTGCTCCTGCCCCTCGTCACCGGCCTGCTGCGGGAGCATCCGCCGCAGGTGCGCAGAGTGCTGGCGCCCGTGCTGGCCGCTCCGGGCGGCCCTGCCTCGCGCCCGCTGCGCCAGGAGCTGCTGGACGTCCTGCTGGACCAGGAGCGCGACCCGGCCGTGCTGGACGCCCTCCTCGCCGCGGCCGCCGACGGGTGCGCCCGGCGGCCGGCCCCGGCGACCCGTGACCTGGTGCACCGCGTCGGCCTCCTGCTCTGCCGTACGCCCGAGGGCGCGGCCCTCTTCGACCGGCGGCTGGTGCAGCTGGTGAGCGGGTCGCCCGGATTCGGCCGGCAGGTGCGCGGGTGGCTGGCCGCGGACGGCCTCGGCGTCGCGGGCCCTGGGGCGTGGGACGCGGTCATCGGCCCCAGCGCCCGGCGCATGTGCGACCAGCTGGCCCCCGCGGAAGCGGCGGTCCTGTGACCGTCCGGTTCCGGGGTCCCGGCGTCCCGGGTGGGCTGCCGCGGGCGAAACGCCGCCGGAAGGAGCCGGGCGGGATCCGGAACGGCCCCGTCACCGGGGGCGCCGCGCCGGTGGGCTCCGCGGCATGGCAGGCTTGGACCTGCACATCGAAGAACCATCGGCGGTCGAGGAGCGGTCACTGTGCAGCGCTGGCGAGGCTTGGAGGACGTCCCCGAGGACTGGGGACGCAGCGTCGTCACCATCGGCTCGTACGACGGCGTCCACCGTGGGCACCAGCTGATCATCGGCAGGGCTGTCGAGCGCGCCCGCGAGCTGGGCGCCGCGTCCGTCGTCGTCACCTTCGACCCGCACCCCAGCGAGGTCGTCCGCCCCGGCAGCCACCCGCCGCTGCTGGCGGCCCACCATCGCCGCGCCGAGCTGATGGCTGAGCTGGGCGTGGACGCCCTGCTGATCCTTCCGTTCACGACCGAGTTCTCGCAGCTCTCGCCGGGGGACTTCATCCGCACCGTGCTCGTGGACGCGCTCCACGCGCGGGCGGTCGTCGAGGGCCCGAACTTCCGCTTCGGGCACAAGGCCGCCGGTGACGTGGAGTTCCTGTCCGCGATGGGGCTCAAGTACGACTACGAGGTGGACGTCGTCGACCTCTACCTGACGGGCGAGGCGGGCGGCGGCCTGCCGTTCTCCTCCAGCATGACCCGCCGCCTGGTCGCCGAGGGCGACGTGGCGGGCGCGCGCGAGATCCTCGGCCGGCCGCACCGGGTCGAGGGCGTGGTCGTCCGCGGCGCTCAGCGCGGCCGAGACCTCGGCTACCCGACGGCGAACGTCGAGACGCTGCCGCACACCGCGATCCCCGCCGACGGGGTCTACGCCGGCTGGCTGCACGTGGAGGGCGAGGCCATGCCCGCCGCGATCTCCGTCGGCACCAACCCCACCTTCGACGGGACCGCCCGCACCGTCGAGGCGTACGCCATCGACCGCGTCGGGCTGGACCTGTACGGGCTGCACGTCGCCGTCGACTTCCTCGCCTACCTGCGCGGCATGGAGAAGTTCGACACGATCGACGCGCTCCTGGAGCGGATGGCCGACGACGTCAAGCGCGCCCGGGAGCTGGTCGACGCCGACGACGCCACCGGCTGAGCCCGCGGCCGGAGCGCCGCCGACCGACCGGAGAAAGGGCCCGTCCCGCCGTGATGGCGGGACGGGCCCTTTCGTCACTGCTGCTGGGTCCAGCCGGGCGGGATCTGCCCCGGTGCCGGGGGCTGCTGCCCGGGCTGCGCCTCCTGCGGGGGCGGGGGCGGCTGCTGCGTCCAGCCCTGCGGCATGCCGCCCTGCGGGGGCGGGGGCGGGGGCGCGGGCTGCCCGTACGGCTGCTGCTGCGGCGGGTAGCCGCCCTGCTGCGGGGGCATCGGCTGCTGGGCCGGGTACGGCTGCTGCCCCTGCTGTTGCGGGTAGCCGCCCTGCTGCTGCGGCATCGGCTGCGGAGGCGGGTAGACGCCCTGCGCCTGCTGTGCGCGGACGAAGTCCTCGGCGACCAGCGACGCCAGGTGGAAGTACGCCTCCCGGGTCTTCGGCCGCATCATGTCGAGGTCGACCTCGGCGCCCGCGGCGAGGTGCTCGTCGAAGGGCACGACGAGCACGCCGCGGCAGCGGGTCTCGAAGTGCGCGACGATGTCGTCCACCTTGATCATCTTGCCGGTTTCGCGGACGCCCGAGATCACCGTGAGGCTGCGCTGCACGAGGTCGGCGTAGCCGTGCGCACCGAGCCAGTCCAGGGTCGTACTGGCGCTGCTGGCACCGTCCACCGACGGAGTCGAGACGATGATCAGCTGATCGGCCAGGTCGAGCACGCCGCGCATGGCGCTGTAGAGCAGACCGGTGCCGGAGTCGGTGAGGATGATCGGGTACTGCTGGCCGAGCAGGGCCACCGCACGGCGGTAGTCCTCGTCGTTGAAGGTGGTGGAGACGGCCGGGTCCACGTCGTTGGCGATGATCTCCAGACCGGAGGGCGCCTGCGAGGTGAAGCGGCGGATGTCCATGTAGCTGTTGAGCTGCGGCAGCGCCTGGACCAGGTCGCGGATGGTCGCGCCGGTCTCCCTGCGCACCCGGCGGCCGAGGGTGCCGGCGTCCGGGTTGGCGTCGATGGCTAGGATCTTGTCCTGGCGCTCGGACGCGAGCGTGGCCCCCAGGGCGGTGGTGGTCGTCGTCTTGCCGACGCCGCCCTTGAGGCTGATCACCGCGATCCGGTAGCAGGAGAGCACCGGGGTGCGGATCAGTTCCAGATTGCGCTGGCGCTCCTGCTCCTCCTTCTTGGCCCCGATCTTGAAGCGCGACGGCTGGTTGTTGTTCTTGCGCGCCTTCGGCTGCTGGCGCAGCAGCCGGTCCGAGGACAGCTCCACGGCCGCGTTGTAGCCGAGCGGGGCGCCGTGCATGACGCGCTGCTGCTGCTCCGGGCCGGGGCCGCCCCAGCCGGCGGCCGTGCGCGGGTCCACGGGCGGGGTGGCCTGCTGCTGTTGCTGGGGCGGGACAGGCGGCTGATTGTGGGGCTGGGGCTGGGGCTGCACCGGCGGCTGGGGCTGGGGCGGCTGGGGCTGGGCGTAGGGGCCGGGCCCGGGCTGTGGGTAGCCGTAATGCTGCTGCGGCGGCGGGGGGTTCGCACCGTCGGCGTAGGGCGGCATCGGCTGCTGCCCCTGCTGTGGGAACGGACCGGGGCCGGGCGGAGGAACCGGGGGCTGGTGCGGGCCCGGCTGTCCGTACGGCGGCATGGGCGGCTGAGGCTGCGGGGGTTGCGGCTGGGCGTGCGGGCCGGGCCCGGGCTGTGGGTAGCCGTATCCCTGCTGCGGGTAGGGCGGTTGGGGCTGCGGCTGGGGAGGCTGCTGCGTGTTGGGGTCGCCCCAGGGCGCGCCCTGGTGCGGCGGCTGCGGGTAGCCGTAACCGTGCGGCGGCGGGGCCGGCTGGGGGTAGCCGTAACCGTACGGCTGCTGCGGTGCGGGCGTGTCGGGGTCGCCCCACGGCGCGCCCTGGTGCGGCGGCTGCGGGTAGCCGTACCCCTGCTGCGGCGCCTCCTGCGGGGTTGCCGGCTGGTACTCCGGCGGCAGGGGCGGCACCTGGGACTGCGGCGCCGGGGCGGGCGGGGCCGGGGTGACGGGCGGCTGGGGCCCGGCCTGCGGCTCGGACTGCCGCTCAGGGGTGGTCGCGGCCTCCGCCTCGGGCGTCCGCTCGGGCCGGGGCGCGGGGTCCGGCTCCGCGGGAGCGGGCGCCGCCTCGGACGCGACCGGCGCGGGCTCCTCCGCCGGCTGCGCCTCCTCCGGCCGCGGTTCCTCAGGTCCGGCGGGTCCGGGGTCGGCGAAGACCGCCGCCGCGGCGGCCTCGCGGGCGGCGTCGGGGACCGCCGGCGCCGGCTGCGGTTCCGCGGGCGCGGGAGCAGGTGCGGGCGTGGGCGCGGGCGGCTCCTGCGCCGCCGCCGCCGCGACCGCCACCGGTGGGCCGACCGGCGGTCCCACCGGGGGACCGACGGGCGGGGTCACCGGAGCGGCGACCGGGGGACCGACGGGCGGCGGCGGATTCACCGCGGGGCCCGGGGCCGGGGGAGGCGGCGTGCCTCCTCCCGCCTGCTGCGTGTACCAGGACGGCGGCGCGTAGTCGATCTGGAACTCGCCCGTGAGGTCCGCGTCGGACTGATCCCCGTCCGGGACGGCCCCGCCCGTGCGGATGTCGTCCTGATCGCTGCTCACTGTGCCTCCTGGTCAACTGATGTACGCGCCCGGTCCGTCGGAACGGACGCGATTCCCCCGTCTCCGAGTTTCCACGGCACGGCCGCGGGAACTCCGGAAGAGCCTAATCACCCGGCCCGCGGGTAGGGCAAGCGCCGCGGGCATCACGGCAGGCGCGCCGTCGTCATGCCCTGTTTGCCCCGCACGAGGGCAGCGCCGTCCGCGAGTTGACGCGACCGCTGCGGATCCGGGGACCCCTGTGCCCCATGCCCCGTGCCGCGGCCCGGAAACCGCCGCGGCACGAGCGCGTCCCGAACGTCCCGACGGGCCGCCCCGGGATCAGTCCACGCGCCGCGCCGGCCCGAGCAGGCCGGACTCCGCGTCGGTGGGCTGCGTCATGACGAACTGCCGGTGCTTGCGCGTGCACCACATCGTCACGTTGTCGCCGAGCGTCGGCAGCGCGGTCACGTCGGCCTCCGAGAGCCCCATGATCTGGCCGATGACCTCGGCCTCCTGGGGTGAGACGCGCTGCAGCCCGACCACGTCGGCGCCGGCGAGCAACCGCGGGGCCGACGGCCCGAGGTACGGCAGCAGCGTCATCACCGACTGCCAGGACTGCGCCGCCACCCGGCTGCGCGGCGGACGGGCGCCGCAGTCGCGGACGATGACGACGGGGCTGTGCACCGAGGGTCCCTGCGGGGCGATCCGCCCCACCTCGTGGACCGTCACGCACTGCTGGCCGCCGCCCGCCGCCTGCGCCATCGGCGCCCACGACTGGGGACGGGCGGTCTCCACCGCGACCCGTGCGCCGGTCGCGGCCGCGCGCAGCGACAGCACCTGCGCCAGCCACATGCTGCCGACCAGCACCACGTCGAGCCGCGCCGGGCGGCTCAGCGCCAGCACGGCGGGCCCGCCGGCGGCGTCGATCCCGATGACGACACCGTCGTCACCGATCGGCAGGGACAGCCCGGCGAGTTGCCCGGGTGACAGGGTGTGCCGGTCGCGGCGCGGTCCGAGCAGCCCGAACGCGGCACGCAGCGTGCGCCGTCCGGCGCCGGCGAGCGAGGAGCCGCGCGGGTCGGAGCCCTGCGGCAGGTGCGAGGGGCGCGGTTCGGCGCCGGCGGGGAAGCCGGAGCCCGCACCGGGGCGCTGTCCGCCGAAGGCGGGAACGGTCGGAGCCGACATCAGCGGGTACCTCCCAAGGGCAGCGTGGCGAGGATGCCGGGTACCTGCTCGCGGTCCAGCCGCACCAGGCTCAGTCGGGAGGCGTGTGCGCTGTCCTCCAACTGGCGTCGCGCCTCGACGAGTTCGTTCTCACTGCGACCGGTCAGCCGTACGTATCCCGACAGCAGCGTGGCCCGGCTGCCGCCGGGTGACAGGACCAGCGAGAAGGTGCTGGCCAGCGCGGGGGAGGAGGTCAGCAGGCCGACCAGGTCGGGCAGCGCGGTGGCTCCGGAGCCCAACTGCGGCCAGCGGCCCACCCAGTAGGTGGAGTGCCAGCGGTCGTCGCACCGCCACGCCCGCGCGCTCTCCGAGGTGCGGCGCGCCTGGCGGCTGCCGTCGAGGGCCGCGCCGCCCGTCGTGGCGAGCGGGTTCACGCAACTCGACGTCGCCACCGCGGCGATGATCTCGGGCTCGGACAGGACCCGGGCCTCGAGGCCGGTGCCCACCAGCCGGCTCACCAGGTGGTCGGCGGCCCGCAGCAGGGCGCGCCGCGCCCCGGCCATGCCGCCGCCGCGCGCCTGGACCGCCTCCGGGCACAGTTCGGGGTCGAGCTTGATCGCGATCCAGGTGAGCCGCAGCCCCGGCGTCCGGCTCTGCGCCTGCAGCGGTGCGTAGGAGCGGGCGGCCACCGCCTGCGGGGGCAGGTGCGGAGCGGGGGCGGGCTGGGTGTGCTGGACGACCTGCACCGACGCCAGCCGGATGTCGTCCACCGTCAGCAGGCCGTTCAGCAGGTCCAGGGGGAGCGAGCGGACGCCGCGTGCCGGACGCAGCGGCTCGTCGACCGCCTGCACCTGGACCACCGCGGTCAGGAAGGTGCCGTCGCCGACCATGCCGATCTCGCGCTGCTCGCGCTCGTCGGTGTACCCGTAGGTGCGCAGCGCCGGATCGCACTCCACGGCCGGCACGAATCCGGGGTCGGTCCCCTGCGGGACGCCGACGGCGTTGCGCCGCTGACGGGCCTTCAGCGCCCGGGCGGCGGACATCCAGTCCGGCATCGGGCGGCCGCGCCGGCGCAGCAGGCCGAACAGCACGAGCGGCACGGCGACGACCGCGGCCACGACCGGCCCGACCACCTGGTGGATCAGCCATCCGCCCAGCAGCAGTGCGAGTGCCAGCTCGATCAGTACGAGCTGCTGCACCCGCACCGGGCCTATGCTCCCGGGCCTGCGGGTCATCACCGGCGCCGCGGCCCCGACCCGTGCCGCGGGGGCGCCGCCCGGGGTGTCCCCGGGGGGCCCGGTGTGCTGCTGCGCTGGCTCGTCGCCCGGACTGCGCCGGGACCTGGTCGCGGTGGTCATCCCCCGTACAACCCTTCTGCTACTGCCGGTACCTGTGCCGCGTGGGCGGCGTCCCGCGCCGGCCGGCGCTCGCTCGCGTCCGCTCGCCCGGCCGGCGCGGGACGCTCAGGGCGCCGCTGGCGGGCCGATCGCGCTACCCCGTACCGTACGGTGCGATCGTCACACGGCATAGTAGGGGTCCCCTTCGCCACAGCCGTCACCGCAGCGGACGGACGGGCCCGGGGAGCGCCACGACAAGCAGCGACATACGGGGAGTTGACGCAGGGATGGCGACACGTCGGGATGAGCTGAACGCCTACTCGTTCGCGCGCAGGCGCACGGTGGCCGCGTTCCTCCAGCCCTCCCCGCACGGTTCGGAGGAGGCCGCCCCGCGTCCGCTGAAGACCGTCGCCCCGAGCCTCGTCGTGGGCCTGCTGGTCGTCGTCGGCTTCGGATTCTGGGGCATATTGAAGCCCGCCGCGCCCAAGGGCTGGGACACCCCGGCCCAGAAGGTCATCGTCGGCGACGAGTCCACCACGCGTTATGTCGTGCTGAAGACCAACGGCGAGGCCCAGCTGCACCCCGTGCTCAACCTCGCCTCCGCCCGACTGCTCCTCGACCCCGAGAAGTTCGAGGTCATCAAGGTCAAGGAGTCGGTGCTCGACAACAGCGGGATGACGCTGGGCACCACCATCGGCATCCCCTACGCCCCGGACCGGCTGCCCGGTCAGGCCGACGCGGGCAAGCCCAAGACGTGGGCGCTGTGCGAGACCCCGGGCGGCGGCACGGACCGTTCGGCGCAGCGGGCGGTGCTCGTCGTCAACCAGCAGAAGCCCAAGGAGGCGGCCCTCGTCGGGGGCGGGAACCGGCTCCGCGACGACGAGGCCATGTACATCGAGGTGCCGGGCGGCGCCCAGTACCTGGTGACGGACCGGGGCTTCACCTACCTGCTCGGCGGCCCCGGCTGGAAGCAGCAGAAGGACTTGGTCAACACCCTGCGCCAGGTCATCTTCGGCGCCTCCGCCCAGCCGCAGAAGGTCGACGCCGACTTCCTGTCGACCCTGAACAACGTGCCGGGCGCCGGCATCACCTTCCCGACGGTCGACGGCATGGGCGAGGCGTCCACCGCCCCGGGCCTGAGCCCCGAGCACGCCAAGGTCGGCCTGGTGCTGAAGGCCAACGACGACCAGTACGTGGTGCAGCGGGACCGGGTCGTCCGCGTCACCGACTTCATGGCGAAACTGCTGCTGAACAGCACTCAGGCGAGGTCCCTGTACAGCGGGTCGCCGGAGCCGGTCTCCGTCAACGTGGGCGAAGTCACCTCGGCCCGGGCGAGCGAGACCTTCATGGACGAGCTCGGCTGGCCCGAGAAGGCGGTCACGCAGGCCAACACCCAGGACGAGAAGGACGGCCGCAGGGTCGCCTGCAGCGTGTACAGCGGCGTCGACGACAAGCTCACCAAGATGCCGGCGATGACCATGTGGGCAGGGAAGAAGTTCCCCCGGGACGTGGCGCAGAGCGGTACGAACACCTACGTCTCGCCAGGTAGCGGCATCTTCTACAAGGCGTACGACGGTACCGACAAGCGCATCGGGTCCATCTTCCTGGTCACCGACACCGGCCTGCGCTACTCGGTGCCGACGACCGGCGACAGCGACAGCGGCGGCGCCGCGAAGCAGGACGACGCGGTCGGCGTCGTGCAGACCAAGCTCGGCTACGCGAAGAACTCCCCGGTGCCGGTACCGCGGATCTGGTCGGACCTTCTCGCGAGCGGGCCGACGCTCGACGTGAACGCGGCGAAGCAGGCTCAGGGCTCCTGAACAGGTATTTCCGCGGACGTTCACGGGTATTGATTGAGTATTGGACAATCCATTGGCCAAGCCATCAACACCCGTGGCACCGTGAGGGTTTGGTGATGAAGGTCAGGATCCCGATACGGAACCGGGTATCTGTTCGCCTTGTCACTGCTATTGGCTAGAGTTGAAGAGCGGCGACATCTTCCGATGTACGTCGAATCCGATCTTCTACGTCTCATGGGGGACGCGACACATGGCTGGACAGCAGTTCACCATGACCGAGGAGGAGATGGTTGCGTTCAGCAACCGCATCTCCACGGTCAACTCCTCGATCCAGGGCGAGATCCGCCGCCTCCAGACCGTGATCGACACGATCACCTCCGGGTGGAAGGGTTCCGCCGCCACGGCGTACAACAACCTGCAGTCGCAGGTGAACCAGGACGCCAACAAGATCAACCAGATCCTGGGCGACATCAAGGAAGCCGTGGACGCGAGCACCAAGAACTACTCCGCCTCGGAAGAGGAGCAGCGCGCGTCCATCCAGGGCATCTCGGCGCAGGGTGGCAACCCGTTCGGATGACCGTCCCCGCGCGGTGACCTGACGCCGCGCCGGCCGGATCACGCGTCCGAATCCAACATCTGAGGAGACATCACATGTCCGGGCAGATCCTGGTCAACTTCCAGACCATCTCCCAGGCCGCGACCGACGTGCGGACGACGGCCAACAACATCAAGCGCCAGCTGGACGACCTCGAGGCCGGCGTGAAGAAGATCGCGACGACGTGGGAGGGCTCCGCGCAGGAGGCCTACCGCGCCAAGCAGACCGAGTGGGACCAGCGCGCCGCGTCCATGCACCAGACGCTGGAGGCCATCGCCCGTGCCCTCGACACGGCCGCGCAGAACTACCAGGCCACCGAGAACAAGAACCGGCAGATCTGGGGCTGACCGCGCGCCTGGCCGCGTAGGACGTGAAGAGGGCGGGCGTGTACGGGAGACGTACGTGCTCGCCCTCGTCGGCGGTTTGACCACGAACCGCACACAACGGGAGGACGGAACACCAGTGGGATCGCACGCCGTGGGGCGCCACGCCGCAATCGCCGCAGCAGCGGCGCTCGCCGCCTTCGGCCTGCCGGCCTCCGGTGTCCCCCACGCACCGGCCGTGGGTGACGTACGCACGGTCCTCGCCGACGACGGCGACAACGAGTGGTTCCAGATCGACGACACCCAGTGCTCGTTCCCGTCCGACGTGATCAAGGGCAGGCCCTGGTCGCTGCAGCGCATCGTCCTGGACCAGTTGTGGAAGGACACCCAGGGCCTCGGGGTGGTCGTCGCCGTCATCGACACGGGCGTCGACAAGGGCAACCGGCAACTCGCCACCGCCATCAAGTTCGGCGCCGGCAAGGACCTGATCGACGACAAGGGCGACGGCACCAAGGACCTGGTCGGCCACGGCACCAAGGTCGCCGGCATCATCGCCGCCCGGCCCGCCAGGGACACCGGATTCGTCGGCATCGCCCCGCGCGCGTCGATCCTCGCCATCCGCCAGAACGACAACCAGGGCGGCGGTACGGTCAGGACCATGGCCGAGGCGATCAGGCACGCCGTGAACAAGGGCGCCAAGGTCATCAACATCTCGCAGGACACCGCCTCGGCGATGCCGCCCGACTCCGCGCTGGAGCAGGCCGTCGAGTACGCCAAGGACCGCGACGCCCTGATCGTCGCCTCCGCCGGCAACGACGGCGCGAGCGGCGAGGTCAAGCTGACCTACCCCGCCTCCTACGACGGCGTCCTCGCGGTGGGCGCCTCCGACCGCGACAACGCCCGCGCCAACTTCTCGCAGCCCGGACCCTTCGTGGGCGTCGCCGCCCCCGGCGTCGACATGGTCTCCACCGTCCCCTACGGCGGCCACTGCATCGACCAGGGCACCAGCTTCTCCGCGCCGTACGTCGCCGGCGTCGCCGCCCTCGTCCGGGCCAAGCACCCCGACTGGACGTACCGCCAGGTCATCACCCAGATCGAGCAGACCGCGGACCGCAGCAAGCCGGGCCGCGACGACTTCGTCGGCTGGGGCGTCATCGACCCCGTGGCCGCCGTCAACGACGACGCCACCACCCCGAAGGACGCCCCGACGCCGGACCCCGTGGTCAACGCCGGGGCCCACGAGAAGATCGAGGCGGCGACCGTCATCCTCGGCGAGAGCCCCAAGGAACGCACCGAGCGCTACGCCGTCTACACGGTCGGCGGCGCCGCCGGCGGTGTCGCGCTGCTCGTGGGCGGCGGCGTGGTGCTGGGCGACTGGCGTCGCAAGCGAGGGATCACCACATGAGTAGGAACGGGGAAGCGACACGATGAGTGACCAGTACAAGGTCGATCTGAGTGAGCTTGAGGACACGATCACCAAGCTCAACGGCGTGCTCAGCAGCATGGGCAGCGCGAAGTCCTGCGCGGTGAACCAGACGTTTCTGCCCCCGGGCGCACTGGGCTCCGCCGAGTTCGTCGAGGCGAAGGAGCTGACCGACGCCCACGACGCGATGAAGCGCTACCTCGAGGACATCATCCATGTCGTGCACGGGGTCATGGACGATTTCGGCAAGAACACCAAGAAGGCGCACGGCCATTACTCGAACGCCGAATACGACACCCAGACGGGCATGTCCGGCGGCTGAGCAGCGTGTCCCGACGAACCGAATGTGATCCACGAGGGGGTTGTGAACGATGGGTGACGAGCTGTCCTACGAGTACCGCGAGGCGGAGAAGATGTGCTTCGCCGGCGAGGTGAAGACGCCCTTCGCCACGGGCAAGAACATGGACGAGATGAAGGCCATGCTCGCCAACGCCAACCCGGACACCGTGGAGAGCGTGGCCCACGCCTGGGGACGCGTCCACGACATGCTGGTGAAGGGCGACGGCAGCGTCAAGGCGGTCTTCGACAAGGCCGTCGACCACATCCTCCAGCACTGGGAGGGGGCCGCCGCAGAGGGGTTCGCGACCAAGGCGAAGAAGATCAGCAAGCAGATCGACAACACGGCGACCTACGCCCACTACACCTCCACCGCGATGCAGAGCGCCGCCAATGTGCTGCGGCCTGTCAAGGCGGAGGTCGACAGTATGGAGAAGCCGAGCACGCTCGCGAGCATGGGTGACAAGCTCACCGACGGCTTCGACCGCAACGAGGACTGGCAGCGGGAAATCCGCGACAACCGGGGTGCACAGAGCGCCCTGGACAACCATGAGGGCAGTCTCTCGGCGGGCAAGGAAGCCCAGTTGAAAATGGCGGCCCGGATGGAGACGCTGGCCCTCACCTACACTGCGCAGTCCAAGAGCATGGGCCAGTGGAACAATCGGATCGACGATCCGGAGGATTACCCTCCGACGCCGGTTGGGCAACCCCCAGTCCCTGTCGTCGTTCCCACCACTCCGTCACGTTCGGTCGAACGCCCGAAGCCGAGCTCCCGCAACAGCGTGACGGGGACTACCGGTGGGACGGCCAAGCCCTCCTCGAACGTGAAGTCTCCGCGTGACACGGGCATCACCGGCGGCCTCCCGAAGCCGGCCGCCAGTACGAAGCCTCAGGTCGGCACGGCGATCGACGGGATCGTGGCTCCTCCTGGCGCGGCGACGGGCACCGGCGGGGGGACGGCCGGCGCCGGTGGCGGGGGTGTGGGAACGGGAGGCACGGTCGGTGGCGGTGCCGGTGGGGCGGCCGGCGGACTCCCCGGCGGAGTGGCCGGTGCCGGTCTCGGAGCTCGGGGTGGTGCGGGAGCCCGCGGTGGATCCGCCGGAGCCGGTGCGCGCGCCGGTGCGGCGGGGCGCGGCGGGATGCCGGGCGCCGGCGGTGCGGGCGCGGGTGCGGGC